>RFIF01000007.1 GCA_003695655.1 Cyanobacteria bacterium J069 | reverse complement strand
GCCTATCAACTGGTGCCCTCGGCAGGTGTGCTGGGCAATCAGATTATCGGGGGGCTGCTGGGGGCGATCGCTGGAGCAATGGGCAGCTTTTTTGTGGGCGGCGGCACGGGTTTGGTCTTTGGGGGAGGCGATGCCCTCCCTTATCGAAATCGCCTCAAAGAGGGGAAATACCTGGTTGTCGTCAAAGGACGGCCTAACCTCACAAGCCAGGCGACGAAAATTCTGAAACAGTTTGATCCGGAAAATGTTCAGGCATATATCGAACCTGATTAAATGATTGGCTGGCGTAAATGATTGGCAAACGATAAATGTGGCGAGGCCAATTTGAGTCACGAATTTAAATTACAAATTTTTAAATCACAAATTAAGGGATAGAAAAAGCCCAAAGTCTGTGAAAAAGCATCGCCAAATTCGGAAATTTTGGACTGTCTGGGTCAATACCAGCACCCTCTTCCGGATATATCTTCATACATTCGTTAAATGGGGTTGGTGCAGTTCTGGAATTCCGGGGCACACTAACTTTGATGGGTATAAGCCTGATAGATTCGAGAACCCAGTCCATTTTGCCGTGAAAGATTTGAGGGCGACATGAGCATTGAGAAAATCGTCGAGCAAGCGCTCCAGGATGGCTACCTGACCCCAGCCATGGAAGCCGAGGTCGGACGGATTTGCGACACAGCCTCCGAACTGTCGATCGAAGAGTACATGTCCCTCGATCGACTCATGGGGGCGCTGCTGACGGGTGAAGTGGTTGCCGTTCCCCGCAAGCAGTTCATCAACGTGATGGAAGAAATGGTGCTGACGGAGGCGATCGCCCGCGTGGCCGAGATCGAAGCCACCAGCGACTGCACGCTAGACCTGGGCGACATCGCCGCCTATGCTTTGAACCGTCTGCCGCCCATGTATGCCACCACCGAGGAAGGCGCAGACTATCAGCGCAGCCGCGCCCGCGAAGACCTGCATGTGCTGATTGCGGAACAGGTGAGCGAGGCGATCGCCCGCAGCGTCAACCGACCCGAGTTTTACCCGGAGCGTCAGGCCATCGGCAAAAATGCCGCCGACGAAGTGCTTAGCCAGGTCAGCACGCTGCTTAAAGCCTACGCTCACAAGTTTGAAGCACACGCCTAGCTAGGGATTGGGGGCTAGGGGTTAGGGAAACTCCACGGGTGCTTGAGTATGTTTACAAAAGTCCTCCTGCAACCCTGCTCCCTGACCCCTGACCCCTAGCACCTAAACATGAGTCAACTGGCGCTTCATTTCCTCAGCGTACTGATCCGCGTTTAGCCCAACCAGCACATGCAGCCTATGATGGGGCAGGTGCATCACGCCGTTTGCTCCAGCAGCGGTCAGGGCGGAGTCGTCTACGTCGTCGTCGTCTGCCACTTCCACCCGCAGGCGAGTCAGGGCGGCGGATTCGACGCTGCGGATGTTGCGGCGACCGCCGAGGGCGATGATCAGGTTTTCGGCTTTTTCGTTGGCATTGGGATCGCGGGTCGGTGAGTCACGATGCGCGGCTGTTTCTTCAACTGCGGCCACTTCGGCAGTCGCAGGTGTGTAAGCCACATCCGCCTCCGGGCCAGCCGTTTTGAGATACTCAATCATGTCGGTTTTGAGGTTTTCGGAGCGGGGGCCAAAAATTGCCTGGACATTATTGCCCACTTCCAGCACCCCCGATGCACCCAGCGTCTTGAGCCGAGCCTTGCTCACCTTGCTCTTGTCCTTCACGGTAATCCGCAGGCGGGTAATGCAAGCATCCATCACCTCAATGTTGCTGCGGCCGCCAAAGGCCTGCACCAGTCCCAGCGCCATGCCCCCTGCTGAGGCTGGGGCCACGGTCATCCCTTCAGGCAGTTCCTCTTCAACTTCGCGTCCTGGAGTTTTGAAATCGAGGGCGTGGATGGCAAATCGAAACACAAAGTAGTAGACCGCCGCTGCGACGATACCGCCGCCGACGATCAGCTTCCACACTTCGCCCTGGTTGCCATTCCAGTTGCCGAGTTGGTTAAACAGCGCAAAGTCGATAAAACCCTGGGAGAAGGTGAAGCCCATGCGGCCGCCCAGGGCCACAAACAGGAAGTCGCAAATACCCGCCATGACGGCATGAATGGCATACAGCGCGGGAGCCACAAACAGGAATGAGAATTCTAGCGGTTCGGTGATGCCCGTGAGAAACGAAGTCAGCGCCGCAGACACCATCAAGCTGCCCGTGACTGCTCGGTTTTTGGGCTTGGCCGATTGCCAAATCGCCATCGCCGCGGCCGGCAGCCCGAACATCTTGAACCAGTAGCCGCCGCCCAAAATGCCGGCGGTGGGGTCACCGGAAAAGAAGCGGTTGATATCGCCGCGCACCAGTTGATTGGTTACAGGATCAGTGTAGGAGCCAATTTGGAAGAAGAAGGGCACGTTCCAGACGTGGTGCAGACCGAAGGGCAAGAGCGATCGCTCGACAATTGCGTAAATCCCGGCTGAGAGGGGAATATTACTGCCGCTGGCGGCTGCATTCGCAAAGGTGTTGATGGCACCGCCGATGGGGGGCCAGATCAGGCTCATCAGCGCAGCCACGGCGATCGCCACTAGCGACGTAATAATCGGCACAAACCGCTTGCCCGCAAAGAAGCCCAGGTATTGCGGTAGCTGAATCCGAAAGAACCGATTGAACAGATACGCCGCAATGCAGCCCATGATTAAACCGCCAAACACGCCCGTATCGAGCGTCAAAATACCCAGCACGGGCTTCATCCAAATCGTGGGCGTGTCCTGTCCCTGCTGGATCAAGTCCTGAATCTGCGCCTCGGTGACGAAGCCCCGCGCCGAGCCAAAGGCTCCCAGCGCGGCGATGAACACCATAAAGCCGACCGTCGCCGCCAGTGCCGAAACCCCATCGTTGCCCGTGTAGGCAATGGCAACGGCGATCGCAAAAATCAGCGGCAGCACGCCAAAAATCGCGTCACCCGACGCCTTCATAATCGTCGCCAGCCACTCCGGCAGAAACCCGAACGTCGTTTTCGTAATCGTGCCATTTGCCAGGTTCTGAAGCTCGATCAGTCGGGCGCTGCCCAAACCCAGCAGCAGCCCCGCAATCGGCAAAATGGACACCGGCAGCATCAGGGCCTTGCCCATTTGCTGCGCCAGCGTGAAGAATTTTTTCCACATGGTTTTTTGAAGAGAGAGTTTTTGGAGGGGGGGGGGGAAGGGGGGGGGGAGGGGGAGAGGGAGGGAGTGTTGGAGTGTCACCCCATCACCCCATTCCTCCGTTACGGCTAGTCTTCCGACAGAGGTACCAGCCCGCGCACTGCTTCGGCGGTGTCGGCAGCCAAGGCCTGCTCGGCCAGGCGCTGGCACTCGGCCAGGCTGAGGGTGCGAATTTGGGCTTTGACGCTGGGAATGGTGGGGGCGCTGACGCTGAGTTCCTTGACGCCCAGACCAATCAGGATGGGCACGGCCTGAGGATCGCTGGCGACGCCGCCACAGACGCCACACCATTTGCCGTGTTTATTCGCAGCGCGGGCCGCCATGCCAATTAGCCCTAGCACGCCCGGATTGAGGGCATCGGCATAGGGCGCGAGCTTGGGATGGCCGCGATCCATCGCCAGGGTGTATTGCGTCAGGTCGTTAGTGCCGACGGAGAAGAAGTCCACCTCGCGGGCAAACTGTTCGGCCATGACGGCCGTGGAGGGCACTTCCACCATGATGCCGGCGGCAATGGGCGCAACGCCGAGCGACTGGCGCTCCTCCTCCAGCATTTCCTTCGCCATGTGCCATTCTTCCAGCCGGGCAATCATGGGGAACATGATGCGGACGTTGCCTGCTTCGGAAGCGCGGAGGATGGCGCGAAACTGGGTGCGGAGGATTTCCGGGCGATCGAACCCTAGTCGGATGCCGCGTTCGCCCAGGAAGGGGTTCTCTTCATGGGGGATGGGCAGGTAGGGCAAGGGCTTGTCGCCGCCCACATCCAGCGTACGGATGATCAGCGGTCGTCCTTCCAGGGCACGGGCAGCGGCGCTGTAGATTTCCGTTTGCTCGTCTTCGTTGGGGGCGCTGTCGCGCTCCATAAACACCAGTTCGGAGCGCAGCAGACCGACGCCTTCGCCGCCCAAGCGAACTGCCTTTGCGCCTTCTTCGGCGTTGCTGATGTTGGCTACGACCTCAATGCGGTGTCCGTCGGTGGTAATAGCCGGGTCGAACGCAGTGGCCAGCTCCCGCTGACGGCGCTCCTTGACACGGGCGAGGCGCTGCTGAGTGCGCTCCATCTCCTCCGGTGAGGGATGCAGCCGCAGCCGCCCCTTGCTGCCGTCCAGGATGACGGGTGTGCCTTCGGATAGTTCCAGCACCCGCGCTTCGGTGCCCGCGATTGAGGGAATATCCATTGCCCGCGCCAGGATGGAGACGTGGGATGTGGCACCGCCCGCCACGGTGCAAAAGCCGACCACCTTGCCGGGGTCGAGGTTTGCCATATCCGACGGCGTCAGGTCTTCGGCCACCAGCACCGTGTTTTCGGGATAGGTGACGACTTCGGCAGTGACGCCCGTCAGGAGACGCAAGACGCGATCGCCCACATCCCGCAGGTCATTCGCCCGTTCTGCCAGCAGCGGGTTATCCAGCTTGGACAGCATTTCTGCCTGGCTGGTGTAAATCTGTTTCCAGGCGTAGGCGGCGCTTTTGCCCTTATCAATCGTGCTGTGGGCGGCGTCGAGCAGTTCTGGATCGCCCAAAATTTCCTGATGCGCGGCGAAGATGGCGGACTTTTTGGGGTCGCCCTGCCCGTGGACTTTGGCCCGCAGCGCTTCCACGTCCTGCATGGCTTTGGCGATCGCCTGTTCCAGCTTACGCCGCTCCTCGTTGGGCGTACCGCCCTGTTCTGCCACAGCAATCTCCTGCTGCTGGACTCGGCGCAGATAGCCCACTGCCACACCGGGCGACGCCGCCACGCCCAGCACCACATTGGGATCTTCCGAGCGGGGGCGCGGCGCGGGTCGGGCGATCGCCGCCTGGGAGATGCTGGCGGCAGCGGCGACGGGCTGCGAGCCTTCTTCGCCCAGCCCGGTGCGGAGGGCTTCGCTGAGTTCGGCGATCGCCGCCTGGGCATCTGGCCCGCTGGCTTCAAGCTGCACCGTTGCGCCGTTGCCCACCGCCAGACCCATAATGCCGGTGACGCTGCGAACGTTGGTTGTTTTGTCGCCCAGCCTGAGACGAATGTCAGATTTATACTTTTTCGCCAGCGTAGACAGCACCGCCGCCGGCCGCGCATGGAGTCCTGTGGGGTTGGGTACGACGATCGGTTCGGAGGTGATCGTAACGCCAGTGCTGACCCCGCCATCATTCGCCACCTCGCCCAGCGCCAGATCCAGCGCGATGTCTTGCCCCGCCACTACGTCCCCCAGGCGCGGCTCAAACTTCGCAACGCGATCGCTGTTGGTAATCACAATTTGCGTCAGCAGGCTGCGGGCGTGCG
>RFIF01000115.1 GCA_003695655.1 Cyanobacteria bacterium J069 | reverse complement strand
GGTGGGCACCTGGCTGGGGTCGTCGAAAAAGCGGGCGTTGACTTGGCGAGTGCGATCGCTCAGGATTTGCAGGTGAGTGCGCGACGCCAGGGAAGAACCGGGTTCATTGAAGGCGATGTGACCGTCTTCGCCGACGCCGCCGATGAATAGCTCGACGCCGCCAAAGGATTTAATTTTAGCCTCATAAGCGGCACATTCTGCGGCCAAATCGGGTGCGCTGCCGTTGGGAATGTGAATGTTTTGGGGCGACAGGTCGATGTGATCAAAAAAGTTTTGAAACATATAGGCGTGATAGCTCTGCGGATGGTTTGGGGGCAAACCTACGTATTCGTCCATATTAAAAGTGACAACGTTTTGAAAGCTAATTTTGCCCTGCTGATGTAGCTCAATTAGTCGAGCATATAGCTTCAGCGGGGTGCTGCCGGCGGGTAGACCGAGGACAAAGGGGCGATCGCTCGTGGGGGCAAAATCAGCGATGCGCCGCAAGAGATATTGCGCCGCCCACTCAGCAACCTCAACAGCCGTCTGGCAAAGGATTAGACGCATGGAAAATAGGAGCGATAGGAAGCGTTCTAAATCATGAAAATACGTAGAAACATGAATCTACGAAACGTTTGATAAAGATTAGAAGACTTTTGACTCTCCTGTCGAATGAGACTTGGTAGTATGTAATACATAACAGTTCACGTTTTTAATAACGCCAGCCACCCGACTCGGAATTCCGCGTAGAATTCAGTCTCATTTTAAGGCTGGCTCATTTATATCTTGGTTTCCATATCTGCTGACCCTGACTGATAGTTGGTTAGCGCATTTAGGCTTCCAGGCAATCAGCTCATAGATCACAGGTTATGCTCAGGCGAGAAATTGCCTGGGCATTTTTTTGGCTTTGTTTTTGGCTTTGGAGAAAGCCCCACAGCAAGACAGGGCAGCATCAACGCCACGGCAGGGGTTTGGCAGACTTGCTTAAAGAGCAACATCCCAGAATATGGCATCCTGATAAATACCCCATCAATGCCCCAAAATTTCGACCGACACAACCCCTAACATTTTTTCCCCTGAGTGCAGAGGCAGGACAGAGCAATGGACAATAAGCTGATGTTGATGATTCCCGGCCCGACGCCTGTGCCGGAGTCGGTGCTGCTGGCGCTGGCAAAACACCCGATCGGCCACCGCAGCGGCGAGTTTGGCACGATTATGGCTGAGGTAACGGCTGGGCTAAAGTGGCTGCACCAAACCGAAAATGACGTGCTGATTCTGACGGCCAGCGGCACGGGGGCAATGGAAGCGGGGATTATTAATTTCCTGAGTCCGGGCGATCGCGTGTTGGTGGGTACGAACGGCAAATTTGGCGATCGCTGGGCCCAGCTTGCCGAGGGCTTTGGGCTACAGGTCGAGCGCGTCACCGCCGAGTGGGGCAAAGCGCTGAATCCTGAGGAATTTCGTACGCGCCTGGAGGCTGACACCGCCAAAGACATCAAAGCTGTTATCGTCACCCATAGCGAAACCTCAACGGGCGTATTAAACGACCTGGAAACGATCAATCGCCATGTCAAAGCCCACGGCGCGCTGATCATTGTGGATGCCGTCACCAGCCTGGGCGCGACCCATGTGCCGATCGACGCCTGGGGGCTGGATGTGGTCGCCTCAGGTTCCCAGAAGGGCTTCATGCTGCCGCCGGGTTTGGGCTTTGTGTCCGTCAGCCCCAAAGCCTGGGAAGCCTACGCCACCGCCAAAATTCCCCGCTTCTACCTCGACCTGGGCAAATATCGCAAAGACGCCGCGAAAAACACGACGCCTTTTACGCCGCCCGTGAATATGTTCTTTGCGCTGCAAGTGGCGCTGAAAATGATGCAGGTAGAAGGCTTGGAAAACATCTTTGCGCGGCACCGTCGCCAGATGAACGCCACCCGCGCTGCCATGAAGGCGCTGGGGCTGCCCCTGTTTGCCGCCGATGGCACCTCTAGTCCTGCCATTACCGCCGTAGCCCCGGTCGGCGTCGAGTCGGAAAAGATCCGCTCGGTAATGAAGAAGAAATTCGACATTGCCCTGGCGGGCGGCCAGGACGACCTCAAGGGCAAGATCTTCCGCGTGGGGCATTTGGGCTTTGTGTGCGATCGCGACATCCTCACCGCCCTGGGCGCGCTGGAAGCAACGCTGCTTGAGTTGGGACATGACGGCGTGTCTCCCGGCGCAGGCGTGGCCGCAGCCGCTAAGATCCTAAATGAACCCGCTTAGGAGCTTTCGTCATGACGCAAACCCCGCTAGATACCCAGCGAGATGCCCAGTCTCTCTTTCGGGCAGCCTACGAAAATCGCTACACCTGGGATGCCGATTTTCCCGGCTTCACTGCTGACGTGACGCTGACGCAAGGCGGCGAAACCTATACAGGCAAGGTGCGCGCTAACGCCGACCTGAGCTACGAGGTGGTGGAACTGTCGGATGAGACAGTGCGCGAGTCGCTCCAGGGTATGCTCTGGGAAATCGTCACCCATCGCAAGCGCAGCAGCTTCGAGCAGGCGCACGGCAAAAATAGCTTCTCGCTGGGCAACACCGACGATACAGGCGCAGTGGAAATCCTCGTCAGCGGCGACGCGATGGGGTCAAACTACAAGCTGCGGAACAACGAGATTTGCCAGGTCAGCCGGGTGATGGGCGGCAATGCCTTTGTGATCAACCACCACAGCAGCCTCGACACGGGCGCAGGCTATATCTCAACGGGCTACGACGTGACTTTCCGCAATGCCGAAACGGGCGAGGTCGTGCGCGAAAACCGGGTAGACAGCACCTATGAAAACTTCGGTGGCTATTATCTGCTGACGAAGCAAGTGATCCACTCGCACCAAGGCGACACGCAGACGACGACGGAGTTTACCCTGTCGAATATTGCGCTGCTGTAACTGCTGCTGTAACTGCTGCTACAAGTGCCTCAGCCAGCGTGGCTCAATTCAAGCTACTGTGTCAGCCCCTCAACGGGTTTGCCCCTCAACTTATTAACCCCTCAACTTGCTTGTCAGCCGACTGTGTCAGTATTTCTGGCACAGTGTTTTTTTAGGCAGACCCTCGGTTCAAACTGCTGGATATAGAGCCTTGACAGATAGCTCCACGGACTAAAGCTCAGGCGGGGAAGCCTCACTTTGCAAGGGGTTCCACGCCTGTTGAGTGTGCTGATGTCAAAGCGGACAGCGATCGGGGTTGGAGCGTGTTTGGATAACGAGGACGCGTGCAAGCTTTGGCCAGACTAGCTTGCAGCCCTCACCCCTCACCCTTAGCCCCGGCGTTACTCTTCACGGGAAGTCTCCTAAGAGGCTGTTTGAAAAGTCCTACTGTTTGTAGCAAAACGTGCAAGATCCCCCTAAATCCCCGCGCTGACGCGCCGCTACGCTAGAAAAAAGGGGGACTTTAAGGCGGTTTCCCCCCTTTTTAAGGGGGGCTAGGGGGGATCTCTGAGTGCTTAACGTCACACGCGATACCTTTTCAAACACCCTCTAAGTTAGATCATTAAGTTAGATCATTTGGAAATCAGATCATTTAGGAGAGCTAAAAAGCATTCGGCGCAGGCAATTGTCAGGTGATGACGGTTGGCGTGTCCATGCCTAGGAGAGCTAAAGAGCATTCGGCGCAGGCAATTGTCAGGTGATGACGGTTGGCGTGTCCATGCCGGTGAATTGCTTGATCTGGGCGATTTCCTCGGCGATCGCAATCAGTTCGCCCAGCGCCACCTGGGGATCGAGCGCGTGTTTGGCAATATTAGGCTCGTAGCTTTCCAGATACAGCCGCAGGGTTGCGCCTTTGGTGCCCGTGCCCGAAAGCCGCAGGATCAGGCGAGAGCCGTCTGTAAAGCCGATGCGAATGCCCTGATTTTGGCTGACGCTGCTGTCGATGGGGTCAGTGTAGCTAAAGTTGTCGGCATATTCGACGGTGTAGCTGCCGAAGGTTTTGCCAGGGAGCGTGAGCATCTGCGCCTGGACGTGATTCACCAAGTCATTGGCGCGATCGCTCGCCACTTCTTCGTAGTCGTGCCGCGAGTAGAAATTGCGCCCAAACAGTTGCCAGTGTTCGCGCACGATCTGCTCGACGGGCTGCTGCCGCACCGCCAAAATATTCAGCCAAAACAGCACGGCCCACAGGCCGTCCTTTTCGCGGATGTGGTTTGATCCGGTGCCAAAGCTTTCTTCGCCACACAGCGTCGCCTTGCCCGCATCCAGCAAGTTGCCAAAAAATTTCCAGCCCGTCGGCGTTTCATAGCAGGGAATGCCGAGGCGCTGGGCCACGCGGTCGG
>RFIF01000114.1 GCA_003695655.1 Cyanobacteria bacterium J069 | reverse complement strand
CTTTGGATCAGCGCCAGCGCTTTGCCGCCGCGAGGCAGTTCGATTTCAAAATAGCCCAGATAGCGCGGCATGGCAGGATGCGCCAGGGCTTGCAGCGCGTCGGCTTCGCGCTTAAATAGCTTGAGGTCGTCGGGGCCGAGGTTTTCGTCAATAAACACGACCTTGAGAATGACTGGCTCCTGGGTCATCAGGTCGCGGGCCAGCAGCGTCCAGCGGCCCGACTTTTTGCCCAGTTGCTGTTCGACTTCGTAGCGATCGCCGAGTATCTGACCTGACATAATACAAAGGTTAAGGATATGACATTTACCCCGACGCAACTCCTGTGCCCCGACGCAGCCCTGGCGGACTGAATCCAGCACTCAGTTGCAGTCGTTGTTTTCTATACACCGCTCAGTTTTGCTTTCTTTAATAAAAGCCTAGCTCTAGAGCCGCCTCTCGACACCCGTACTCAAAATTTACTCTACTCAGCATTTACTCACCATGTCGCCTTCCGTTTCATCGCCCGTTCCCCCGTCAGATTCCATCCGCCACCAGCAGCACCCGCTGATCAAAGCGCTGGCCGATCGCATTGAAGCAGTGTGGCAGGAACATCTGGATCTGTCGCCCTATCAACTGCCCAAAGACCTGGGCTATGTGGAAGGACGGCTGGAGGGTGAGCGGCTGGTGATTGAAAACCAGTGCTACCAAACGCCCCAGTTTCGCAAGCTGCATTTGGAACTGGCGAAGCTGGGCACCGGGCTGGATATCCTGCACTGTGTTATGTTTCCCCGCTCGGACTATGATCTGCCCATGTTTGGCGCAGATTTGGTAGGCGGACGCAGCCAGGTGAGCATGGCGATCGCCGATTTGTCGCCCGTGCGGGGCGATCGCAGCCTGCCCAGCAGCTACCAGGCCGAGCTAGATACTCTGCCGCCGCTAGAATTTTCTCAGACGCGCAGTTTTCCCGGCTGGGGCACCATTTTCTCCAGCTATTGCGTGTTTATTCGCCCAGAAACTGAAAACGAACAGCAGCAGTTTCTCGATCGCGTAGACACATACCTGAAGATTCACTGCCAGCGGGCGATCGCTACCCCATCCACGCCCGAAAAGCAGGCAGAAATCCTCGCCGGGCAGCAGCACTACTGCGCCCAGCAGCAGCAAAACGACAAAACCCGCCGCGTCCTGGAAAAAGCCTTTGGCGAAGCGTGGGCGGAGCGATACATGACCACGGTACTGTTTGATTTGCCGGTGAATTAGGGGGCAGGTGTCAGGCAGCAGGGTTCACTTGCCAACCCCCTTGACGATGCTATTTGCGAAAGTAGAAATAAACTTTATGCAAACTGTATCAATGGTGTCTCGTTTATTTTGAATTGATGAAGTGAAGCCCAGAAGCACATCTAAGAGTCCTCTAGATACCGGGATCTCCTGGAAGGCCAGTTGAATTTTACATCTACACCAGCTTCACAAAACAGAGCTGTTTTTTAAGTTGGTGTAAACGCTTCATAGTTCAACGTGGAGTTTAAAATGTGCGTGAGTCAGGGGCCCGGCCATTGCAAGGAATGAGCCGCATGTTGTTATTCTGAGTTCAAGATGAATCAGTACATTTACCAACCCTGTTTAGCGACATCTAAATCTTTCTGACTTGGCTAACTTTGCATCTGCCCAGGGTCGAAGTATGCAAACCTAACTCTGTCTATCTCATCACAACAGTTTCCCTGGTACTTCCTTTGGGTCTTGGCTTCTATGAGATTAATGCTTGTTTGTACCTCTGGTGGACATTTTGCTACCATGAAAGACATAGAGCCATTCTGGTCTCAACATGAAAGAGTTTGGGTCACTGACTTTAAGCAAGATACCAGCCTTCTAATTGAGTTAGAGGAATCTGTTTACTGGCTTTCTTATCAAGGGCCAAGAGACTGGATGAGGTTCTGCTTAAATTTTCCTAAAGTGCTCCGGGTGCTAATGGTAGAGCGTCCTGACATGGTTGTTTCGACAGGTGCAAACGTTGCAGTAAACTTTGCCCTGCTTTGCAAGCTGTTAGGAATTCGATTCATGTACATAGAAAGTATTTCTCGTTCAGATGAGTTGAGTCTTTCGGGAAAGATCATCTATCCACTTGCTGACGAGTTCTACGTCCAATGGCAAAACTTAACGTCCAAGTATCCAAAGGCGATATTTAGGGGCACGGTTACTTGACAGATGAAAGATGCTTTCCTGCTTCCTGTAGCTGGGAGTTTCTCCATCTTTAAGCGTTCTGAAAAATGGATGGGTGCGAAGATGCCTAAGTTGAATTCTAATAGTCGGAAGCCTGAAAGAGGCGATTGCCTATAGGGTTTTACGACGAAAGTTTTACCTTTCACTACTCTTCCTTTGACCTTTAGATTACGATGATTATCCTGACTCTCGGCACTATTCCTTATCCCTTCGATAGAGCGATTACCTGGCTGCATGTCTTGCTTGAGCAGCGTATGATCTCTGAACCGATCTTTGTTCAGAGTGGCATTACAGATACCTCGCTAATTGCCAATCACCCGCTAGTGACGGTTGTTAAAACTATCGAGTCCAAAAAGCTGACTGCTCTTGCAAAAGAAGCAAGACTTGTAATTTCTCATGGTGGTCAGGGTTCAACTCGGATGCTTGCATCTCAACAAGCCAGCTTTGTAGGGTGCGTGTCACCTTCTTGGTAGAAAAATTAGGCTGGAGAAGACCTAGAACTATCTACCAAGACCATGACTCCTGAAGACGAAGCTCAACTGCAACAG
>RFIF01000113.1 GCA_003695655.1 Cyanobacteria bacterium J069 | reverse complement strand
GCGGCGGGGCAGCCGGCGGTACAAACACGCCGGAGGGTTCTGGGAAGGGAGAAAGCGATCGCTGCGGATTGACCCGCAGATGATGAGCCGCATAGCTGCTAGCGCCCGCAGAAGGCTCCGATGGGGGTGGGCTAGTTGCAGGCATGGCAGCGGCCGCAAACCGGCCTGGACGAGGAGCCGTCAGCGCTTCCTCAACGGCTACAGGAATCGTCTCCCAGTTTAGCCGTTCGTTCTTGAGCACGCGCCGCAGTTGATAGAGCACGTCTTGCAGCATGGGAGACTGCTGAGCCTGGAGGGGAGCATAGGTTCGCAGCGGATCGCGACGAATGGCGGCGATCGCCCGCTGTACCGCCTGCGCCACCTGCACGCCATGTCTCGCCATGCCTCGATGCATCTGGTGCTTTAGCCCTTGTTCAGAGGTGGCATAGAGGGCTGGCAGTTGGTTGAGCGCGTAGGCAACCAGTTCCAGGCGGTTGATATAAGAGGCAACCTTGGGCGGCAATGCTTTGAGCTGGCGGTCTACCTCCTGCTCTACCAGCAGTTCCATGACGTTTTGGTAAATGTTCATGACGGTTTCAGCTTATCTAAACTCTGGGATGATTGGGTGCCTGCATAGCTATGGCAGGAATGGGAAAAATGGCGGCAAACCGGATCGTTAACGTCTCCTGAATCTATAGCTAGATCTTTAAGCAAGAGTAGGAAATAACGAGCAGGAAGCAATGGAGCACCAGAGCAACAGCTAAACGCCCCACGCCGATTTGCCATCACCATCCGACTTGTGAGGGGGAGAGCTTTTGGCAGGTGCTGCTGGCGGGTTCTGCTGGCAGGTTCCGCTCACAGGTTCTGTTTGCTGCGCTAAATACGCAAAGCTCGCAGCAGGCTTGGACACCGCTACGACAGGCAAAGGAGAATAAAACAGAGCCTTAGAAAAGCAGGAACGCATCCAGTGGATTAACGCCCTCTTCTCCCGATGGTGGAACGGGTAACTACCCAGATCCTTCAATGACCTCACTCGGTCGCAAGCTGCAAGCCGTCGTAAACCGACACGTTTAACCCGCAACCAGTCATTAATGCTGTAGATCACCCCAGACCTCACGGTCTGTAAGTCGGCACCCTGATAAAGCAGACACAGGTTTGACTGAATGTCTTCAGTATAGTCCGCGATCGCCCCTAGTAACATAAACGCCTTTGACATGGTATTCCCTGTCGGAGTAATCCCTGATGTAAAATCCCGGTGTGAGAGTGGTAAGTATAAGCAAGGTAGGAGTATTCAGCGTAAGCGTGGTAAGCGTGAGCAAAGTAGCGTGAGCAAACAGTCACTCTGGATTTACGTTTGACCATTCGTAGCTCCATATCCTTGCGAATAAATCCGGGCTTAGATATTTTTGGCTAGATATTTTTGGCTAGATATTTTTGTCCAGATATTTGCGCCCTGATATTCATGCTTAATTTGGTGCTGGCAGGTTCTGATTGGCTATGGCTGGCTCTGATTGATGCCTGTGCTTCTACGTAAGGGTTTCTAATGTGATTGCATTATAAAGTGCAAAAACTTAAGGCGATCTACGCAAAAACACGCAAAAATCTGCGAACTTTCTGTGAACTTACGGGCGTGGTTTCAACCTAATACTCTGGGAAACAGCTCATTTCAGCGTTATTCCTGATTTTTCATGAAGATGAGGATGAAACGGCAGCAACGGCGGCGGTTTCTCTCGATTTGTCCGCCAGGCTGTAACCTCGATAATTTCAGAGATTGAATTGAATAGCCGGGTTAATCTAGCAGTTCAGAAAAAAGTTCTGATATACTCCGGGACAAGAATCGGGGGTGCCGCCGGTTATGAGTGGAGTTCAGGACGCATTTATCTCCTACGGACGGGCAGATAGCAGAGATTTTACGGAAACCTTGTGCGATCGCCTCACGGCAATCAACCTGGAGGTTTGGTATGACCAGCACGACATTCCGCTCGGGGTCGATTTTCAAAATCAAATCAATGCCGGTATTGAGAAGGCTCACAACTTTTTGTTTGTGATTTCGCCTCATGCGGTCAACTCGGACTATTGCGCCAAAGAAATTGAGCTGGCAGTGCAGCACCAAAAGCGCATCATTCCCCTGCTGCACGTTGAAGAAATTGACTACGACATCTGGAAAGCCCGCAATGTGGACGGCACCTCAGAAGAGTGGGCTGAGTTTGTGGCGCGGGGAAAACACTCTTGTTATGCCAACATGCACCCGGCTATCCGCAAGATTAACTGGGTCTACTTTCGTGAGGGTCAGGATGATTTTGAGCAGGCGCTGGCTGGGCTGGTGGGTGCGATGCAGCGGCAGCAGGCGTATGTGCATCAACATACTCATCTGCTGCTGAAAGCGCTGGAGTGGCAGCGCCACCATCAGCAATCTCAGTATTTGTTGATTGGCGAGGAGCGTCAGGCTGCACAGCAATGGCTGACGACTCAGTTTGCCGACGAGCAGCTCCCTTGCGAACCGACCGACCTGCATTGTGAATACATCTGCGAAAGTATTCAGAATGCGAATAATCTGATGACGCAGGTGTTTCTGTCTCATGCGGAGGCGGATCGAGCGCTGACGGATCGAGTCGTCAAAATGCTGATGCGGCAAGGCATTACCGTCTGGACGAGTCGCGCTGATATCAAGACGGGGGCTGAGTTTCAGGCAGAAATTTATCGGGGCATTGAAGAAGCCGATAACGTGGTGTTGCTGATTTCGGAAGCGGCGCTGCGATCGGCCTATTGCACGATTGAAATTGATCGGGCGCTGCAATATCATAAGCGGATTATTCCGCTGTTGATCGAACCCTTGCCGCCGGAGCAGATTCCCGAACGGCTGCGATCGCTCCAGTTTATTGACCTAACGCGCCATGCCGATCCCGCTCAGCCCGACGCTTTTCGGGTCGCGAGCGATCGCCTGCTGAAAACCCTGCGCGAGGATGCAGCCTATCATGAACAGCACAAGCTGCTGCTGTCGCGATCGCTGAAGTGGCAGCGGCAAAATCGCAATCCCAGTATCTTGCTGCGGGGCTATAACCTGGCGCG
The DNA here is from genome assembly GCA_003695655.1 of Cyanobacteria bacterium J069. Taxonomy (GTDB): domain Bacteria; phylum Cyanobacteriota; class Cyanobacteriia; order Elainellales; family Elainellaceae; genus Thermoleptolyngbya. The sequence goes on along the minus strand of RFIF01000113.1, from coordinate 3,171 downwards.
GGCAGAGGCGTGGCTGAAGATTGCCACAGGGCGATCGCAGCACACTCCGACCGATCTCCAGCTCGAATATCTGGCGGAAAGCAAAAAGCAGCCGCCCAATGAATCGCTGGAGGTTTTTATTTCCTATTCGCGGGCCGATTCAGACTTTGCGCGACGGCTCAACGATGAGCTTCAGCTTCAGGGCAAAACCACCTGGTTTGATCAAGAAAGCATTGCGGCGGGCGAAGACTTTCAGCGCGAGATCTATCAGGGAATTGAAACCTCTGACAACTTCTTGTTTGTGATTTCTCCCAGTTCCGTGCAGTCGCCTTACTGCGCAGATGAGGTTGAGTACGCTGTCAAGAACGGCAAACGGATCATCACGGTGCTTCATCGCGCTGTCAAATCAGAATTGCTTCCTGCGGCTCTAGCGTTGGTGCAGTGGATAGACTTTAACCAACATCAAGGAGACTTTTATGCCAGTTTTGGAGAGCTAGTTCGCACGCTAGAAACCGATCGTGATCACGTCCGCCAGCATACAAAATGGAGCCTGCGAGCCAAGGAGTGGAATGAGCACAAACGCTCGCCAGACCTGCTGCTGCGTGGCTCAGAATTTACGTTGGCGCTGAACTGGCTAGAGACGGCCGCGCTTCAGCGCAAACAGCCCCCCGCAACTGATTTGCAAAAGCAGCTGATTGCCGAAAGTGGACGGGCGATCGAAACTGATATTCAACGCGAAAAACGACGAGTCATGATTCTAGGAACTTTGCTGGGATTGATGAGTGTGGCGTTTGTGTTTGCGCTGGTGCAATATCGCCAGGCGGTGGTCGAGCGGACTCGGGCGGAACTTGCCCAGGAAAGCCAGATGCGGGCGCTGAGCCGCTATGGTTTTGTGCTGCGCGACAATCAACAGCAAATGAAGGCGCTGGTCGAAAGTATCCGGGCGGCTAGGCAACTCCAGCAGCAGATGCAGCGCGTGCCCGTCGCCCCTGAAACCCAGACGCAAGTTATAACCTCGCTGCAAAATGCCCTGCACGACCTTTCCGAAATCAACAGTTGGGAAGGGCATCCACAACCGATTCACAACCTGGACATCAGCCCGGACGGTTCCTCGTTTGCCACGGCGGGCAAGGATGGCACGGTGAAGCTGTGGGACATGCAGGGACGGGCGATCGCCACGCTGAAAGGGCACACAGGCGGCTTGTGGGATGTCGCCTACAGCCCCGACGGGCAGACCCTCGCCTCGGTGGGCAATGACAAAACCGTGCGCCTGTGGAACCTCAAGGGCGAACTATTGCAAACGCTGGAAGGACATGAAAACTGGGTCTACACCGTCGCCTTTAGCCCCGACGGGTCGCGCCTTGCCAGCGGCGGGCTAGACCGTACCGCCCGCATTTGGGATCGCCAGGGCAACCTGCTGCACACGCTCAGGGGGCACAGTCTTTCCGTCTTTGACCTGGCCTTTAGCCCCGACGGGCAGCAGCTCGCCACCGCCAGCGCCGATGGCAGCGTCAAACTATGGTCGCTGGATGGAGTTGAGCAGCGTACATTCAAAGCAAATGATGAATCGCTCACCAGCATCGACTTTAGCCCCGACGGTCAGCAGATTGTGACGGCGGGCGAAGACAAGGCGATTCATCTCTGGAGCCGCGACGGAGAACTGATTAAAACCATTGACGACGCTCACGATGGGACGGTGCGTCAGGTCAAGTTTAGCCCGGATGGTCGGCTGCTGGTGTCGGCCGGGTTTGACGATGTGGCGCGGCTGTGGACGGTTGCAGGCGAGGAACTGCAAACCATTCGAGGACATCAAGACAATCTCTACGGGGTCGAGTTTCACCCCAAAGACTCCACCCTGATCACCATCAGCACAGATCAAACGATCAAGCTCTGGCAATACAACCTGCCTCAGTTTGACGTGCTGCAAGGTCATACTGGCTCTGTCTATGTCGCCAGCTTTAGCCCCGACGGCGAAACCATTGCCACCGCCTCAGCAGATGGCACCGCAAAGCTGTGGAACCGTCGCAGTGGTGAGCTATTGAAAACGCTGACTGGCGGCCCTGGCGAAACTGGCTCAGTGAGCTTTAGCCCGGACGGCAAATGGCTGGCTACTGCGGGAGATGACGGCATGGTGCGCCTGTGGACGAGTACCGGAACCCTCGTCAAAACGCTGGAGGGTCACGACAGCACTCTGTTGACCGTGACCTTTAGTCCCGACAGCAAGCGGCTGGCATCTGGCGGCTATGACCAGGGCGTGAGGGTGTGGTCGGTGGAGGGCGAGCCGCTGTTTACGCTGGATGAGCATGAGGCGGTGATTACAGGGCTGCAATTTAGCCCGGATGGGGCGCTGCTGGCCAGCGCCAGCAATGATGGTTCGGTGCACCTGTGGAATGCTGATGGCCAGCTAGTGCAGACGCTGACGCACGAAGCGCCTGTCACCGCGCTGCGGTTTAGCCCCGACGGGCAGATCCTCGCCACCGCCACAGATGAAGACCGACTGCGGCTGTGGAGCCTGGACAGCAACGCATCTGGCTCATCTGGCTCCGGCGAGGCAAAGCCAGGTGAGGTCAAGCAGGAAGCCAAGCAATTTGTGACCGATAGCACGGTCAAAAGTATTGAATTTGGCTTTGGTGGCAAGCTGCTCGTGACGGGTGGCGATGAAAATCTGGTGCAGATCTGGACGCTGGAGGGCAAGCCAATCACCAACCTGGAGGGGCACCACGGCACGATTTATGGCGTGCAGTTTAGCCCCGACGGGCAAACTTTGGCGACCGCCAGTGACGACCAGACGGTGCGCCTGTGGCGATTGGAGGGCGATCGCCTGCTGCCGATGGCCGACCTCTGGACGCTTGACCTGGATGCATTGTTAAAACAAGGTTGCGATTGGGCGGCTAACTATCTGGCTCATAGTAGTGAAGTTGAGGAGGGCGATCGCACCCTCTGCCAATAGCAATCGCACCCTCTGCCAATAGCAACAGTGCCAATCCGGTCGGATTCCTCTACCTGCCGCCGCTCTATTTAACTCCATCCAGCCTGTTGATCAAAACTCAGCCCTGCTGCAATCTTTTTCTGTTCGTCTAACGTATATCGGTTCATTCCCCCACCTGTTTACTGATTTTCAAAGGATTTCATCAACATGCTGCTGATTTCTCATTTGGGTCGCATCTTAGGTCTGTCGATGGTGGCGATCGC
>RFIF01000112.1 GCA_003695655.1 Cyanobacteria bacterium J069 | reverse complement strand
GTCGACCTCGCAGCAAGCCTGTGATTGTCGCGGCGCAGGGATATTGTTTGACCCTGGGAATCGAGTTGATCCTGGCTGCCGACATTGCGGCCGGGCGGCTCGCTCCAGCGATCGCCATTGCCACGGTTGGGGCGGCTCTCTGAGGAATCGCGGGTATCGCGGCTGCGGCTGGGTGCGTCGTCCCAGCTCTCGCGGTCGGGCGATCGCCGGGGAGGGGCTTCACGCGGCTCCCGGCTGGGGCGGGAAGCTGGCTCGTCCCAAGTATCGCCGCTGACAGGGCGGCCAGGGCGATCGCTTTCTGACCGATAAGAGGGGCGATCGCCTTCTCCGGCTCGACCGCGGCCGGGGCGATCGGCCCAGGCGTCGCGGTTGGCAGGGCGGCTACTGTCTTCATCCCAGGCATCGCGGCTGGCAGGGCGACGGATTGGCTCATCCCAGGCATCGCGGCTGGCAGGGCGACCGGCCGGACGGTTGCCATAGGGATCGCGGCTACCGGGACGGTCATTCCAGGTGTCGCGGGCAGCAGGGCGATCGCCATAGGCAGGAGGACGGCTGCCGTAGGGGTCGCGGCTGTAGGGGTCGCGGCTGTCGTTCCAGGAATCGCGGCGAGCCGCCGGGCGATCGTACTCGCTACCCCCTAGTGGACGCGCATCCCACGGGTCACGCCGAGCCGGGCGATCGTCCCACGGGTCGCGAGTGCCGCGATAGGGAATCTCGTCAAACTCATCGTCGTCACCCAGCAGCGTCCGCTTCAGCGAGGTAAAGAAGCCCTCATCTTCATCGCCCCGGTCAAACTGGTAGACCTCTTGCTGGAGCTGATATAGCGCATCGCGCAGGTCGGCTTCTACCGTGTCAATGCGGCGTTCGTCGTTGTTGGCCAGGGAGTCGCGCAGTTCCTTAATCAGGGACTCAATCTTGCGGCGATAGGTGCTGGCAAACTGCATCCCAAAGTCTAGCGCCACCTCTCGCAACTGCCGCTCGGCCTGATAGGTCAGCGCTTCGGCCTTGGTGCGCTTTTCCACCCGCTCTCGCCGCTCACGGTCTTGCTGGGCGTTGCGTTCCGCATCCTGGATCATTCGCTGAATTTCGGCTTCGCTGAGGGTGGATGCGCCCTGGATGGTGATGCCCTGTTCGCGCCCGGTGGTTTTATCCACCGCTGTCACCTGCAAAATGCCGTTGGCGTCAATGTCAAAGGAGACGGCAACCTGGGGAACGCCGCGCGGCGCAGGGGGAATGCCTAGCAGCTTAAAGCGGCCAAGAGACTTATTATCCGCCGCCATTTCGCGCTCGCCCTGGACGACATGCACCTCCACCATCGTTTGATTGTTTTCGGAGGTGGAGAAGATGTCGGAGCGGCGAACAGGAATGGTGGTGTTGCGGGGGAGCAGCTTTTTGGTCAGACCGCCAATGGTTTCCAGACCCAGAGAAATCGGCGTCACGTCTAGCAGCAGGATGTCGCGCATGCCCACTTCCTGAGTCAAGATGCCTGCCTGGATGGCTGCGCCGACGGCCACGGCTTCGTCCGGGTTGACATGCTCGCTGGGTTCCCGGTCGATCAGCGATCGCACCAGGTTTTTGACCATCGGCATCCGCGTGCCGCCGCCCACCAGCACCACTTCGTCAATATCGTTGGGGCCGAGGCCGGCATCCCGCATGGCTTGCTTCAGCGGAGCGCGCATTCGGCTCAGCAGGTCGGTACACATGCCCTCAAATTGAGAGCGCGTGAGGCGGGTTTCCAGGTGCTTTGGCCCGTCCTCTGGGGTCGCAGTAATAAAGGGCAGGTTGATTTCGGTGACGCTGACGCCGGAGAGTTCGATCTTGGCTTTTTCGGCGGCTTCCATCAGGCGCTGTAAGGACTGGCGATCGCGCCGCAAATCCATTCCTTCTACTTCTTGAAACTGATCCGCCAGCCAATCCACGATTTTCTTGTCGAAATCGTTGCCGCCGAGCTGTGTGTCGCCGCTAGTAGCCCGCACCTCAAACACGCCATCGCCCACGTCCAAAATGGATACGTCAAACGTGCCGCCGCCCAGGTCAAACACCAGAATGGTCTGGTTGTCTCGCCGCTCTAGCCCGTAAGCCAGCGAGGCGGCTGTCGGCTCGTTGAGAATTCGCAGCACTTCTAGCCCGGCAATGCGTCCCGCGTCTCGGGTGGCCTGTCGCTGGGAGTCGTTGAAATAAGCAGGAACCGTGATCACTGCTCCCGTGACCGGCTGCCCCAGATAGCGGCTGGCCTCATCGGCCAGCTTGCGCAGCACCATCGCCGAAACCTCTTCCGGCGCAAAGTCGCGCTCTAGCCGGGGACATTTGATTTTAATGTTGCCGTTCTCATCTTTGCGAATGGTGTAAGGGACGCGCCGCGAGTCGGGGCTGATCTCGCTATAGCGCCTGCCAATGAACCGCTTTACGCCGTAGAACGTATTTTGAGGATTGAGCACGGACTGCCGTCGCGCCATTTGCCCGACCAGCTGTTCGCCCTCTTTACTAAATCCCACGACCGACGGTGTAGTGCGCATTCCCTCGGCGTTGGCAATCACCACGGGCTTGCTGCCCTCCATCACGGCGATGACCGAGTTTGTGGTGCCCAGGTCTATGCCTACGACTTTGCCCATGCGTTGCAACGCTCCTCGCGGATATCACCAAATGTTGAGAACTGATAACTCATTCTATCTTGCCAATGCAAGGCCCGCTGCACAGTCAGCCGGGGACGGTTTTTCCGCCATGTGGATTACGGCGATTCGGCTTTTCGCTTTGCAGTTCCCCCTGCAAGATAGAGGGGCTGCCAGATTTTCACTGTTACAATGCTTAACAGAGGCGGCAACTCCTTCACAATACCGCTCTGGAACCCATGCAAACTGCTGAGACCCCTGCGACTTTTCGCTCCGCCGCTGTGCTGGATCGCCCCGTGTCGATCGAAGATCGCCCAGGATCGATGGAAGAGCATCTGAAGTCTGCCCATGATGCTTCGGAGATGGTGGCAGTGCGCTATGACCCGGTGGCGATCGCCGACTACTATGGAGCGCGTCCACTGCAAGTGATTGGGCGCACCATTGGTATCCTGTTTCCATTTGTCCTGTTTGCGCTGGGGCTGTGGTGGGACAAGCAACTGGGGCGCATTGAGCAGAATCAGCGCCGCCGTGCCGAGTCGCTGCGAGATACGCTGACCCACTTGGGCCCCGCATATATCAAGATTGGTCAGGCGCTTTCGACTCGTCCCGACTTGGTGCCACCCATTTATTTAGAAGAGCTAACGCGGCTGCAAGACCAACTGCCGCCCTTCCCAAATGAGGTGGCGTTTCAGTTTATTGAAGAGGAGTTGGGCGATCGCCCTGAAAATATTTACGCCGAGCTGACGGCTGACCCGATCGCGGCCGCTTCGCTGGGTCAGGTTTATAAAGGCAAACTGAAGACGGGCGAAACCGTCGCTGTCAAGGTGCAGCGTCCTGGTCTGGCCGAGCGCATCACGCTGGATCTATACATTTTGCGCCAGGTTTCGCAATGGGCAACCAACACCTTCAAGCGCATCCGCAGCGACCTCGTTGGCATCATGGACGAGTTTGGGGCGCGCATCTTTGAAGAGATGGACTACACCCAGGAAGGCCGCAATGCGGAGCGGTTTAGTCAGCTTTATGGCGCGATTCCAGACATCTACGTGCCGCACATTTATTGGGAATATACCGCTCAGCGTGTGCTGACGATGGAATGGATTGAAGGCACCAAGCTTACCAAACCTGTCGAACTGGCAGCCCAGGGTATTGATGCAGCTTATTTAGTAGAGTTAGGCGTGCAGTGTTCTTTGCGGCAACTGCTGGAGCATGGCTTCTTCCATGCCGACCCGCACCCCGGCAACCTGCTGGCCACGCGCGACGGCAAGCTTGCCTACCTGGACTTTGGCATGATGAGCCAGGTGCAGGCTCCCCAGCGCTATGGCCTGATCGAAGCCGTAGTGCATATGGTCAACCGCGACTTTGAAGGGCTGGCAAAAGACTATGTGAAGCTAGAGTTTCTCACGCCAGATACAGATCTGACGCCGATTATTCCCGCGCTGGCGTCGGTGTTTAGCAATGCGCTGGGGTCGAGTGTGGCTGAGCTGAACTTTAAGAGCATCACCGATCAGCTCTCGCAGGTGATGTACGACTATCCGTTCCGCGTACCGGCCTACTATGCGCTGATTATCCGATCGCTGGTGACGCTGGAAGGAATCGCCATCAACGTTGACCCCAATTTCAAGGTGCTGAGCAAGGCCTATCCTTATATTGCCAAGCGACTGCTGACCGATCCGTCTCCCGAACTGCGGGCATCGCTGCGAGATCTGCTGTTTAAGGACGGCAGCTTCCGCTGGAACCGCCTGGAGAACCTGTTGAACAATGCTAAAGATAGCGCCGACTATGACCTCAACCAAGCAGTTGATCAAGCGCTCAGCTTCCTGTTTTCGGAACGGGGCGACTTTATTCGCGAATATTTGGTCGAGGAAATCGTCAAGGGTATTGATGGCTATGGCCAGACGACGGTGCAGCGGTTGATGGCAACCTTGCGCGATCGCATCGGTTTAGGCAATGGCTCCTCGGCTCCTCCGGCTGATGCTTCACAAAATATGGAGAGCCTCAGCCGCATTTTGAATATTCTGCGAGACACTCCTGGTTTCGACCCTATCCAGCTTTTACCCGTCGTGCCTAACTTGTTACTGCGTCCCGAAACGCAGCGCATGGGTCAGCAGATTGCGGGCGGCTTGGCCCAGCGGGCGGCGGCTCGGTTTATCCGGGAATTCCTGCTGCCTGCCGATTCTACCCAGGCCAACGACCGACTTAACGGTAACGGCAAGGCGCTGAGCAAGACGTCCAGCGGCAGCCTGGCGCTACCTGCCCGCCGTTCTGCCTAAAGCACGGTTCTTTGAACAATCCATAAACTGAAATAGACGAACCGGCCTGATTCCGGATCGTCTATTTTTGTCTCTCAGAATGCCGCTAGGACGGCGTTTCATGCAGAATCAGGCGGTTGCCGTCGGGGTCGTAGGCGTAGGCTTCTCGGCCGTGGGAGGCGGTGGTGATGGGGCTGGGCGATCGCGCCGGGGTGGTGGCGATCGCGCTATGGGCAGACTGGACGGCGGCGATCGCCGCTTCCACGTTTGCCACCTCCAGACAGAGGCTCATTGCGCCGCTGTGGGCGGCGGCAAACTCGTCGGCATTCTCCTGTTTGGGCTGAAAGATGCCAAACCGGAAGGTGCCCACCTGAAACTCGACGTAGGTATTGGGAAACTCGAACGAGGGAGCCAGCCCCAGGAGCGTGTGATAAAACTGCCGCAGCCGCGTCAGATTGGGCGTAGATAACGTGAGCATGGCGTAATCAGTATGCAGCATAATTCTCCTGCCAGAGCATTAAAAAATAGCTTACTAGGGAAGCAAGACTAGCAGAGATTTGGCAAAAGTGATCAAGCTTGATCAAAAACTTAAAAAGCGGTTTCGGGGATCTGCCACAGCCGGACGGTGCTAAATCCTTTGCCCGTGGCGATGGTCTTCCAGTCGGGGCTGGCGATCGCATGGTCAAGCGGCGCGCCCGTGCCCGCAAAGATGTGTTTGGGTTTTCCCGTCGCCAAATCCCACAGCGTCAGTTGCCCTTCGGAGTCGCTGCTGAGCAGGGTTTTGCCGTCGCCGCGCACCGCCAGCGTGTTGACAAAGCCCACCGAACCCGTCAGGGGTTGCCCCGGTTCGCCCGTCTCCAGGTTCCAGCGATAGATCGTTTTATCCGTGCCGCCTGCGATTACTTCGACCCCGTCAGGCGTCAGGGCGATCGCATTGATGGCACCCGTAAATCCGGTAAATGTTCGTCGTTGCGTTCCCGTTTTCAAGTCCCAGGCAATCAATTCTGCATCGGTGCCGCCGCTGACGATCGTGCGGGCATCAGGACTAATGGCGATCGCATTGATGAACCCGTCGTGTCCTTCTAGCGTGTGGATCGCTTGTCCAGTTGCCAGGTTCCAGGTGCGCACTGTGCCATCTGCGCTGCCGCTAATCAGCGTGCCGTCAGAGGCGATCGTCAGCGCATTGATGGCGTTGGTATGCCCTGCTAATGTGTGCTTGACAGTGCCGCTGGGCAGATCCCAAATCAGGATTTGATTATCCGCACCGCCGCTAACGAGCGTTTGGCCATTGCCACTCAGCGCCAAGACGTTAATATAGCCGCCATGTCCCGTCAGTTTGCGAATTGGCTCACCCGTTGCCACATCCCACACGATAATCTGCTGATCTGCGCCGCAGGTGATCAGCTGTTTGCCATCGTGTGTAAACACCGCATGGTTAATAAAACCCGCATGACCGCTGAAGGTGGCACTGGCAACGAGCGACTGCACCGCCACCATGTCAGAACGGGAGCCTTGGTAAAGCTGCCAGCCGCCCCAGCCCGCCAGCCCCACTAGCAGCGCCGCCGCCCCGCCCCACAG
>RFIF01000111.1 GCA_003695655.1 Cyanobacteria bacterium J069 | reverse complement strand
GGGATAGGGGTTAGGGGTTGGGGGTTAGGGAATCAGAGCGGCTTTTTCTGGTCGCCTGTTCCCTAGAATAAATGCGCCCGGAAGTCTTCCAAGCGCATTCGCAAACTTATTCTGAAACGCATTGGCGACGAATCACGAACTGCTTGCGCCGAGGTGAGGCTTACTGCACTGCTTCTACTGCGCCATTCGTATAAAGCAGGGCCCGCTTGGGCCCGTGGATCGGGTCTTCGACGATGATGGTCTGGTCGCGGCTGGCTCCGAGGGAGACGATGGCGATCGGCACTTCCATCAGCTCGGCCAGAAACTTGAGGTAGTCCAGCGCCTGGCGGGGCAGATCGTCGAGCGATCGGCAGTTGGACGTGTCTTGCTTCCACCCAGGCATCGTTTTATAGACGGGCTGGCAGCGGGCAAACAGGCGCGCATTCGACGGAAAATCGCGGATTTGCTGACCGTCGATCTCATAAGCTGTGCAGACGCTAATCTCGTCCAGGTCGTCCAGCACGTCGAGCTTGGTGATGGCCAGGCAGTCCAGCCCATTAATGCGGACGGCGTAGCGACCGATCACCGCGTCAAACCAGCCGCAGCGGCGCTTGCGCCCTGTTGTTGTGCCAAATTCCGCGCCGCGATCGCACAATGCTTCGCCCACGTCACCCAGCAGCTCGGTCGGAAACGGCCCTTCGCCGACTCGCGTGGTGTAAGCCTTGGCCACACCAATCACCCGGTCGATAATCGTTGGCCCCACGCCCGCGCCCACGCATGCTCCGCCCGACACCGGGTTTGATGAGGTGACATAGGGATAGGTGCCATGATCGAGATCTAGCAGCGTGCCCTGTGCCCCTTCAAACAAAATATTGCGACGCTGGCGCACGGCTTGGCTAATCCGCAGTGAGCTATCGACCACATGGGGACGGAGGCGATCGGCATAGCCTAGATATTCGTCGATCACCGCATTGGGGTCGAGTGGCGGCAGATTATACAGCTTTTCTAAAATGACGTTCTTGGAGTTAATCGTCCAGGTGAGCTGGTCGCGCAGTCCCTCTGCGTCCATCAGATCCACCACGCGAATGCCCGTGCGCTCGGACTTGTCAGCGTAGGTGGGGCCGATGCCGCGCTTGGTCGTGCCGATTTTGTGGCTCCCACGCTGCTCTTCGGCAGCGGCGTCAATCATGCGGTGATAGGGCATTGTGACGTGGGCTGTTTCGGAAATCAGCAGGTTTTTGCTGGAAATGCCCAGCGTTTCGAGCTGATCCAGCTCGGCCAGCAGCACCTTCGGGTCGATCACGGTACCGGAGCCAATGATGCACTCCGTCGCGGGATACAAAATCCCAGAGGGAATCAGGTGCAGCTTAAAGGTTTGCTCCTGAACCACGACCGTATGACCCGCATTGACGCCGCCCTGGTAGCGCACTACCACATCAGCAGACTTGCTCAACAGGTCGGTAATCTTCCCTTTTCCTTCGTCGCCCCACTGGGCCCCGATTACTACAACGTTTGCCAAGGGTTTAAATTGCTAGAATTTTCAGAAATACGCAAACTCCCATTATCGGCAGCGCGTGTTCCTGGTGTCAATGCCTATTGACAAGACACTGCTAACCTGACTGGAAATGCTTGCGGTAGTCCCACTTGAAGCTGAATGCCCGACTTAGAGTAAACGGTTCCCAGTGACATTAGACATTATTTGAGAGGTTTCTTGTGACGCTATATGCTGAATTGCACCGCCATTTGGGTGGCTCCGTAGTCCCCCGCATTCTCTGGCGCTACTTTCAGCGCAATCAGGCGGAGCTGGCGGAAAGATTCGCTGATTATCCAGAATTTGAGGACTTTTACACTCGACCGCGCAGTACGCTGGCGGAATATTTGGAACTGCATACGCTGGTGGAAAGCGTGCAGACGGAAGAGACGCTGCCCTACTTTATCTATCGGCTGATGCGGGGGGCGTATGTGTTTGAGAATCTGGCGTATCTGGAATTACGCTATACGCCGTATCTCCGCACACCAGAGCAGCTCAGCCAGGGCGATCGCATTTCGTTGATGAGCCAGATTGTTGAGGTGGTGGGGCACGCCAGCCAGATTGTGGAATATCCCATCGTCACCAGCCAAATTCTCTGTATGCACTCGCGGCTGCCCTACGAGGTAAACCGGGCGATCGTCGATCTGGCGGCAGCGCGGCGCGACGTGGTATGTGGCGTGGATCTGGCGGGCGGGGACGGGCTGTATGGCGATCGCCTGGACGAGTTCATTCAGCTTTATGACTATGCGCGATCGCTCGGCCTTAACACCACCGGGCATTTATATGAAACCGAGGCAGGCTGCTATCCCGAACTGCTGCCCTATCTGATGCGGATTGGTCACGGCATCCAGATTCCGCTAAAACACCCTGAACTGCTGCCCCAGGTGGCGGCGCAGGGTCAATGCCTGGAAGTGTGTCCCACCACCTATTTGAAAACAGGCACGCTGAAAGACCTGCATCAGCTCAAAGTCGTGTTTGACCGATGCTTTGAGGCGGGTGTGGATATTGCCATCTGCACCGACAACGCCGGGTTGCACAACGTCCGCCTGCCGTTTGAATACGAAACCCTGCTCACCCACGACATCATTGGGTTTGAGGAGCTAAAAGCCTGCCAGGATGCCGCCTTTCGCCATGCCTTTGCGTGGACTCATCCCCAGCGACCCGAGCTGATTTTGAACACAATCTTGCGGGCTGAGGTAGAGTCGGCTGAAAACTTGCCGCTCTCAGGAAATGGCAAAGGTCAGCCCAATCCTGTGGTGCAAGGGGTGGCGGAGTCCTCGCGTTAGCTAGCATCAGCCTCCTGTTAGCCGAGCAACAGAGCGCATTAGGGGTCGAGCCAGACAGTATAGTGCCGTTAGAAAATAGTGCCGTTAGAAAGCCAAAAAAGAGGGTGAATTCACCCCCTTTTTTGGCTTCTAGTCATGCTGAGAAAAGCGCTATGCTTCGCGCTTCAGGGCAGACTCAACTTGCTTAAATTCTGTTTCTAGACGCTCTTTGAGCTTGGCGGGAACCGGACGATTGGGATAGGAGCTGTAGTGTCCTGCCAGAGAGTTCAGCGCGGTGCGCATGGTAGTGAAAGAACCCAGCTTTAGCAGAGCGCCGTCTCGGCGATAGCGGGCTGAAAAATCGTTGATCAGTTGGCGAGCATCGGACTGGGCCGTCGCCTTTTCGGGGGTGCCGTCAGGAAGCTCCAAAGCAGTGCGCAGGCTGCCGATCAGCGCCAGGGTATCTTGCCGATAGTTGCCACTGAGATTGCCTGGTGCACTGGAACAGCCCGTAAGCCCGACGATGCACACCAGCACTAGAGCAAACAGACGAGACAGAAATGTTTTCATAGAACCTCGGCAGCTAGAAATCGGCAGTTGGAAAGGAACGAAAAGTCAAAAACCTTGAGAATCGAAAAGCGTGAATCGGGAGAGCGATCGCCCATCAATCCGCCTTAGATAATTCAGACAAACCTGGATTTAGACAAGTTTAGACAAAGCGCTTGTGATAAGGCCCATGAATCTCGTCAAAACCTACTCGTCAAAACCTACTCGTCAAAACCTAATGTTCAAACTGAACAGTCAGCATTGCTATTCATCATAACTTGAGTTGGCGATCGCCCAGAACTGTCGCTCAACTTCTGTTGCAGCTTAACCGTTGCCGGTTATTCGGTTCACCACATTTTGCACGATCTGCATTCCGGTGATCGCCTGCCAGCCAAACAGCCCCACCAGCACAACATTAAGCGCGATATGAGTATAGCGAGCCAGATCGTTGCCCTTTTGCATAAACGGTGTCATGGCCGCAGAGGTGGCGATCAGTCCGGTCATGCCTAGACCCACCAGCAGATGGGGATTCACAAACAGCTTGCCGCTGTTGATGTAGGTTGCGCCCATTGCAACAAGCGTACCGAGCACCATCGTCGCCAGCAAAATCGATCCAATTTGATGATGCCGAATATTGAATCGGCCCTTGAGAAGCTGCTTCTTTTTTTCACCCTCCGCAGACCGCACTCGTCGGAGCTGAATGCCTAGGTACATCGCGTAGAGAGTCAGCCCAAACAGAACCCACATCAACACCGGATGAACAAATTGGCTATAAACCTTGAGCGATTGTAAAAGCTCAGGACTCATCACGCTCTCCCTCTCCGCGCCTCAAATCTTAAGAAAAAAACCTAACTGTAATAAAAGTTAGCACAGTTAGGGCAGGAGATCGATTTTAGCAGCCAAGCTTTTGGACGGTGCTGGATAGCACTGAATGGGGCTGGATGGTGCTGAATGGCGTTACTGGATTCCTGGCATCAGGGGATCAGTTATCCCCTCACCACCGCCCTCTTGGGCCTGCTGACGGAGGATGATCGGGGGTTCGGTCACCAGTCCAACCAGGCGATCGCTCGGGAAACAGAGGATGGCTTTGCCCTCGGTAATCGGAATTTGGAAGAGGCGCTGGGGTCGGTTTTCCGGCGGAGCGACCAGGGTTTCAAACAGTTCCTGAAGCAGCAAATTGTTGGACTGGATCGTGACAGTTTGCTCGGTTCCGCCATCGAGAATGATGGTGACAGAGACTTCTTGGGGCAGGGGTGCGTCGGATACCATGCGATTGACCTAAATAAGGGTGAAAGCAGTAGGGATGAGATCTTGAACAAATCTTGAACCAATCTTGAACGATCGGGGTTTGCGTTCAAGTAGAGCCATTAAGACTTTTCTATAACATCCCTCAAAAAAGCCAGAGATCTGGAAATATCTGGAACTTCATCCCAGAAATGCTGATTTTACGCATTTATGAGAACCTGGCTGGGCTAGTGCAGAAAATGGCGGATGCCCGTGAAAATCATAGCCAATCCCAGTTCATTTGCGGCCTGAATGGATTCAGCATCGCGCAGACTGCCGCCGGGTTGGGCGATCGCCGCAATGCCCGCCGCCGCCGCCTGCTGCACTGAGTCGTCGAAGGGGAAAAAGCCGTCACTCGCCAGAATTGCGCCTTTCGCCTGGCTTCCCGCCTGATCCAGCGCCAGCTTGACCGAACCGACCCGGTTCATCTGCCCTGCGCCGATGCCCAGCGTTGTGCCGTGGTTGGTCACCACAATCGCGTTGGACTTAACATGCTTGCACACCGCCCAGGCAAAACGCAGTTCTGCCCACTGGTCTTCGGTTGGCACTTTTTCGGTGGCGACTTTCCACTGATGGATGTCGATTTCTAGATCGTCGGCCGCCTGGACGAGCAGCCCACCGGCGATCGCCTTCACCGTCTTTGCCGGCCCCGAACGCAAGTCAGGCAGCACCAGCACGCGCACCTTAGATTTTGCCGCCAAAATTTCTGCTGCTGCCGGATCGCAACCCGGTGCGACCACGCATTCCAAAAACGTCTGGGTGAGCGCAGTGGCCGTGTCTGCGTCGATCGCCCGATTCAGCGCTACGATGCCGCCAAACGCCGAAACGGAGTCGGCCTCATAGGCTTTGGTGTAAGCTTCCAGCAGGCTATCTCCCAGAGCGACGCCGCAGGGATTGGTGTGTTTGATGATCACCGCAGCGGCAGGCGTACCCGGCGCACCGTCAAATTCCGCCACAATCCGCCGGGCTGCTTCCAAATCCACCAGATTGTTGTAGCTCAGCTCTTTGCCCTGAAGCTTGGTGGCGGCGCTCCAGCCAATTGGCTCGGCCCCGGTTTGATACCAGGCGGCGGGCTGGTGGGGATTTTCGCCATAGCGCAGCGATTGCAGCAGCGTTCCCGTGATCGACAGCGCTGAGGGATGAGCGCTCAGCTCTGCGTCTGAAACCGGATTCACTCTCGCGTCTACATCTTGCGTCTCGGTCAGGTAGGTGGCGATCGCCAAATCATAATTGGCCGTATGCGAGAAGCCCGCTTGCGCACAGGCCCGGCGAAATTCAATGGAAACCTGCCCGTTGCCATGCTGCAATTCTGTCAGGTAGTCTTCATACTGTGCCGGGTTGCATAGCACCGTCACATAGGCAAAGTTTTTCGCAGACGCTCTCAGCATGGCCGGGCCGCCGATGTCGATCTGCTCTACGGCATCTGACAGCGAGACATTTGGCTGGGCGATCGTTTGCTCAAACGGATAGAGATTCACCACTACCAGCTCAATCGGCTGAATCTGATTTTCCTCCAGATCTGCCAGATCTTGCGGAACGTTGCGTCGAGCCAGAATACCGCCATGAATTCGGGGATGCAGCGTCTTCACCCGTCCCCCCAAAATTTCGGGCGACCCTGTATAGTCAGAAACTTTGGTGACTGGAATCCCCGCTGCCTTCAATGCCTCGGCGGTGCCGCCGCTGCTAATAATCGAGAAGTGAAACGTTTCAACAAGCTGGCGAGCAAATTCTACCAGTCCGGTTTTATCTGAAACGCTCAGAAGAGCTAAACGGGTCATAGCGCTAACTAGAATGAATGACGAAATGACGACGAGTAGTGGTTGAAAACCACTGCCAGACAAAACTTACCTAGTTAATGAAGTCTGTGTTTTCTCAGAATATATGGAAACTATGAGCCGAGAAACTTATGATTTTATGGAACTTAGAGCTTAAGGCAATTGAGAGATTAGTTGAGTGATTGTCTGTGGGCAAACCCGCATGAACTAGCTCCCCTGGTCACAGATCAACCCCTGCTCAAACATCATGGTGAGGGCATGATGGTGAGGACATCATGGTGAGGGCATCCGTCCTGGAATCCTGTTTGCAACTCCTGTTTGCCACTATTTGCCACTACTTTAGTCTTGCTACAACGTTTCATGCCTCTATCCAAGCTTAGATCCTCCAACGCTCTGTCCTGTTGCTTAACAGGCGATCGCCCCGCCAAATCTTCATGTCTGGGAGGAACATCTTGTCTTTGAGAGCCATTTCTATTCCCCCCCGCCACGGTTCAGATCCAGAAGCGCTGCTGGTGATGCTGCATGGCTGGGGTGCCAATGCCCAGGATGTTGCTTCGCTGGCCCTGATGCTAGATTTGCCCACCCTGCAACTGCTATTTCCCGATGCGCCGTTTCCCTACCCCTATGGGCCTACGGGTCGCGTATGGTACGACCTGCCAGACAACTATGCTTTTGAAAGCGATCCGGAGTTTGTCGCCAGCCAGCCCAAGCTCCAAGAGAGCGCTGCCAAATTGACAGAGTGGCTGCGATCGCTCCCGGCGATTACTGGCGTCCCTCTAGAAAAGACGCTACTGGGCGGTTTTTCCCAGGGCGGCGCGATGGCATTGGAGGTGGGTTTGAGTCTGCCGCTGGCTGGACTGTTGGTGTTGAGCGGCTATTTGCACGGGCCGCCGCGCCTGGGCACGGTGTTGCCGCCGCCAGTGCTGATGGTGCATGGGCAGCAGGATTTGGTGGTGCCCATTGAGGCATCCTGGCGATCGCGCGATGTGCTGCAATCCGCAGGACTCTCGGTACGCTATCACGAACTCCCGACTGGACACGAAATTACCCCAGCGGTGCTGAAATTAGCGCAAAACTTTACAGAAGAAATACGGTTGTCAGCGAGCCGGAGCGAATAGGATAGAAAGTGTAGAGGTCTATGGGTCTCAGCGAAGCCTAGCCAAGTAGGCCGAGGTGAGAGTTTGCCTTCAGGGATGTCCTTCCTGATATCTGACCTCAGGTTTGCGCCTTGATCAGGGCTGGCGAGCTGCGGCTGATACGGAGGAATAAGCTGAACGTTTTGCTGCTGTGAGCCAGCGCTGTTATGAGCCAGGGTCGGTCAGCCGCCATCGGTGAGCCGGAATCGTGATTAGCCAAAATTTAGGAGGGCGAGCCATGCGTACACTAGATTTTTGCGAGCAAGATGTCGCCCAAATGACAGAGATTGAGGTAGAAGATTTAGCCAAGCGGCTAGAGCAAGATGACTACCCCAACGTCTTTGAAGGGTTGCGCGATTGGCACCTGCTGCGGGCGATCGCCTTCCAGCGTCCCGAATTGGTTGAGCCTTACTACTATCTGCTGGATTTAGAAGCTTACGACGAGTCTTGAAGGGCGGCTGGCGCTGCCTCTTATGGGCACATGCTGAGTCTGCTACTGAGCCTGCTGTTCTGCGGGAATTAATTTATGAATGCTGAGGAAGCCCTGACTGCTGAAACGTCTGATTATGACGATTCAGAATTGCCAGGGCTTCTGCTGTCTCCACTTGGGGAAACTCGGTATAGAAGCGGCTAACGCTGAGAAACGAGCGCGGAGCCGCCAACAGCAAGATGCGATCGCCCCAATGCTTGAGAAACGGCCCCACGCGATATGGGGCAACTGGTGCACAGATCAGCATGGCGGCAGGATGTTTGGAGTGTAAAGAGCGAGCGGCGGCGGCTATGGTCAACCCCGTAGCGATGCCGTCGTCTACGAGAATGGCGATCGCCCCCCGAGGATCAGGCGGGTCAGCGCCCATTGAAAAACAGGCTTGCTGCTCACGGGCGCTAGTTTGCGCGGACTGGAGCGCACTCCGCCAGAGGGGCGCATGGGTCGCCATCATGCCAGCATGGCGCGATCGCATCACCTGCCCATCCGCAGTTACCGCGCCGATCGCCAGCTCCGGGTTGTCAGGACGGGTGATTTTCTTGGCCACAATCACATTTAGCGGACAGCGCAACATCTGGGCGATCGGCTCTGCCACCGGAATGCCGCCTCTCGGCAGCGCATAAACGATTGGCTGGGCGTTGGGATGGCGCATCCGCAGCGCATGTACCTCGGCTGCCACCAGGGGGGCAAGCTGACAACCCGCATCTTGGCGATCGCGCAACGGCAGAGAATGGGACATGGCTGCCCTCCTAAAGTTGAGAGGGGTATGGAGGAAGAAAGAAGAAAGAAGAAAGAAGAAAGAAGAAAGAAGAGAGAAGAGAGAAGAGAGAAGAGAGAAGAGAGAAGAGAGAAGAGAGAAGAGAGAAGAGAGAAGAGAGAAGAGAGAAG
>RFIF01000110.1 GCA_003695655.1 Cyanobacteria bacterium J069 | reverse complement strand
TCCGCGCAAACGCCGCCGCCGGATCATCCGCCGCTGTGATCGGGCGGCCAATCACCAGGTAGCTCGCGCCAGCTCTCAACGCTGCCGATGGGGTCATCACACGGCGCTGGTCGTTGGCGCTGGCCCAAGTGGGGCGCACACCGGGGCACACCAGCAAAAAATCGTCGCCGCAGACCTGGCGCAGTTGGGCGGCTTCTTGCGGCGAGCAAACCACACCCGACAGTCTACTTTCCTGAGCCAGTAGCGCCATCTGTAGGGCAAAATCAGACAGCTCTAAGGGAATCTTTAGCTCGAACGCGAGGGCGCGGGGCGAAATGCTGGTTAGCACGGTGACAGCGATGATGTGGGGCGGCGGGTTGCCGGCGGCGGCGGCTCCAGCTTGGGCGGCGGCGTTGGCCGCTAGCAGCGCGTCTTTTCCTGCTGTGGCGTGAACCGTCAGCAGATCGACGCCGTAACGACCCGCCGCGTGACAAGCGCCTGCCATCGTGTTGGGAATGTCGTGAAACTTGAGGTCGAGGAAGATCCGCTTCTGCCGCGCCTTCAGCTCAGCCAGAATCGTTGCGCCCGTGCTGACGAAGAGTTCCAGCCCGACTTTCCAAAAGGTGACTTGGGGGAGTTGGTCGATCAGGGCGATCGCCGCTTCCAGCGTGGGCGCATCGAGGGGGACGATAATTTGATTCATAAAAGCTGGAATTGGAAAAACTGATATAAGTATCAACTTAATCTTATGTCTAGAAGATCTATGTCTGCTTAATTGAGTACCTAGCTAAAATTAACGATCCAAGACCTTCTAGATCTCAAAAATATAGTTTATATAGTTTTATTGCGGATTGTTATATCCTCATGCTAATGTTGTGTCAAATGTCATTTAATTAACTGATTATTCAGCGGGAAGCAGGCTTTAGAGATGTCGTACGCTCCGATTTCTGAGGAAGATTCAAATGTTTTGAGCTGTCCACCTTAGCAGCTCTTTAGTTTTTTCCGAAGTTACGACATAAAGGTTTGACTGGGCTGGATAGGTCGAAATAAGGTTTGAGCTAGCCGCAACTCAAGCTTTCAATACTTAAGCGCTTCACATTTTTCTGCTAGCCATGTAAGCAGGAATCTGGGTTGAGCTAAACATAAATTTTTGCCTTTACGGTTTTCCCGTGTCATCGGGAAGAACTGATTATAGGAACTCAGCGATCGCTATTTTTGGGCTACTCTTTAGCTCCGGCGGCCGTCTTTCAACGACTTATTCATAGTCTTTAATGACCTGTAGCTACCTATCTCTTTTGCTATGCAGAAGGGTTATTTTACATGACTGAAAGATTCTGCTCCCCTCCCTTTGGCGATCACACTAGACGATGACAATGAGGAAAATTTTGAATTTAACGACGTTAAGGCGAGAGTGGTTTTTCAACGCTCAACGAGACATTATGGCAGGGGCTGTAGTGGGACTTGCGCTCATTCCAGAGGCGATCGCCTTCTCAATCATTGCGGGGGTTGATCCCAAAGTCGGGCTATATGCGTCCTTCATTATTGCGGTGATGACGGCATTTTTGGGCGGCAGACCTGGGTCGATTTCGGCCGCCACGGGCGCAATGGCTCTGCTGATGATTGACCTGGTTAGAGATTATGGCTTGCAGTATCTTTTAGCCGCAACTTTTCTGACCGGAATTTTGCAAGTTGTGTTTGGGGCACTCAAACTTGGACGCCAAATGCGGTACGTGCCCAGAGCCGTGATGATTGGCTATATTAATGCGCTGGCAGTACTGTTTTTTCTCGCCCAACTGCCCCAGCTTACCAACGTGCCGCCGACTGTATATGTGCTGACGCTGTTGTCGCTGGCCATCATTTACATTCTGCCGCGCTTTACCAAAGCAATTCCCTCACCGCTAGTCGCGCTCGCAGTCATGACCATCGCGGCGATCGCCCTCAAACTCGACATTCCCACCGTAGGAGACATGGGCGAGTTGCCCACCACGCTGCCAATCTTCGCGCTGCCGCAGGTGCCCCTCACGCTAGAAACCCTCAGAATTATCCTGCCCTACTCGGCCACTCTGGCAATCGTTGGGCTACTGGCGTCGTTTCTCACGGCCTCGCTGGTTGATGAACTGACCGACACCCCCAGCGACAAAAACCGGGAAGCCAAAGGACAGGGCATTGCGAATATTGTCACCGCATTTTTTGGCGGCATGGCGGGCTGTGGCATGATTGGGCAATCCGTGATTAATGTGCAGTCTGGCGGGCGCGGCAGGCTTTCAACACTGGCATCCGGCGTATTTCTGCTGTTTGCAATTTTGTTTCTGCAAGATTGGGTCAAACAAATGCCCATGGCTGCACTCGTTGCCGTCATGATCATGGTGGCGATCGGCACGTTTCGCTGGTCTTCTTTCAGAAATATTTCGCGCGTTCCGCGCACCGAGACTGCTGTGATGCTGACCACAATGTTTGTCACCATTCTGACTCGTAATTTTGCCCTGGGTGTGGTGACGGGCATTGTCATGAGCACGGTTTTCTTCTCCCGCAAAATCGCTCAGCTTGTCTTCGTCGATAAAATCTTGATTCATGACGGCAGCCATCGAGTTTATAAAGTTTCAGGACAAATCTTCTTTCTCTCTATTGAAGAGTTTCTAGAGTCCTTTGATTTCACAGAATTGGTCGATCGCGTCACGATTGATCTCACCTATGCCCATCTATGGGATCAGGGTGCAGTGGAGGCGATCGATAGAGTTATGCTGAAGTTTCGCCGACAGGGCGTTGAAGTTGAGCTACTCGGAGTGAACGAAGCCAGCAGCACCCTCCTCGAAAACCTTGCCGTTCACAGTCGCGTCTAAATCCTAAAAATTGTTCGCAGAACTTATTGAAAAACCTATGCAGCGCATTCTCCTGTGTACAGACGGCTCAATTTTTGCCCAGAGCAGCTATCGCTATGCTGCCTGGATCGCTCCTCTGCTAGAGGCTCATATTGATGTACTTTATGTGACTGATATTCGCAGTCAAAGAGTGGCTTCTACTGGAAATCTTAGCGGCAGTATCGGTATTGATGCTTCTAAGGAATTATTGAAAAAACTTGTTGATCTAGAGCATGAGAAAGCCAAGCTGAATCATCAGCGGGCGAAGCTCATTTTGGAAGATGCGAAACAGTTCTTCCAGTCAGTCAACTTTCAGAATGTCAGCATTCTTCACGAAACGGGGTTTTTGGTCGATATCTTTCAGAAGTTTGAAGATACGACTGATTTGATCATGTTGGGAAAGCGGGGTGAAGCTGCCGAGTTTGCATCAGGACACCTGGGAGCCAATACCGATCGAATCGTTCGCACTAGCCGCAAGCCGTGCTTTATTACCTCAAGGCAGTTTCAGCCCGTCGAGAGGCTGCTGCTGGCCTATGACGGCAGCCAAAGCAGTCAAAAAGCACTGAAATTTTTGGTGCAATCGCCTGCCTTAAAAGGGCTGGAGCTACATATTCTGACGGTTACGAAAAAACTGGATGATGCAGCGGCGATCGCCCATCTAAACGATGCCGAGCAACAGGCTAAAGCTGCTGGTTTTTTGCCGATTAGCCAACTGGTTCAAGGCAATCCCGAAACGGCGATCGCCAGCTACATTCCTCAGCACAATATCAGCCTATTGCTCATGGGAGTCTATGGGCATCGACGCATTCGCCATCTGGTAATTGGCACAACCACAGCCCAAACACTGCGCAGTAGCAACATTCCAGTTTTGCTATTTCGATAGCTCTCTTTAAGACATTCAAGTTTGTCTATTTAGGGTCAATTGCAGCAGTCAAATTTCAACTAACTATTTCATTCAAGACCATTTCATTCAAGACTATTTCATTCAGGAGGATCTTTTGTGAGAATAACCAACCAAATCCACTTCCGCAACTGGCAAGGAGACATCTTGGGCGGCCTCACGGCGGCAGTCGTGGCGCTGCCCATGGCGCTGGCATTCGGGATTGCGTCGGGAGCCGGAGCTTCTGCGGGATTATGGGGAGCTATCTTAGTCGGCTTTTTTGCAGCCTTGTTTGGTGGCACCCCCAGTCTCATTTCTGAACCCACTGGGCCGATGACGGTGATTGTCACTGCGGTCATTGCTGGGTTGACTGCCAGCGATCCGGAGAACGGTCTAGCGATGGCTTTTACGGTGGTCATGCTAGCGGGAATTTTTCAAATTATCTTCGGAATGTTGCGATTGGGGCGATACATTACGATGTTGCCCTACAACGTCATTTCAGGATTTATGACCGGGATTGGTGTCATTTTGATCTTCATGCAAATTGCGCCTTTTCTGGGGCAAGAAACACCTGCGGGCGGCGTGATTGGGGTAATCCGAAACCTGCCAACCTTAATTGCCAATACTAATCCCTGGGAAATGGCGTTAGGGATCATTACTCTGGCAATTCTTTTCCTGTATCCAGTGCGGCTCAAGAAAGTATTTCCCCCACAGCTCATTGCCTTAGTCGTCGGTACTATTATTTCTTTGACGCTACTTCAAGGCGTTGAAGTTCGCACGATCGCCACAATTGGTGAAATCACGCCTGGACTACCGCAACTCCAAATGCCCACATTTAGCGCTGCCAACATTCGACTAATGTTTGTGAATGCGATGGTGTTGGGGATAGTCGGTTCTATCGACTGTTTATTGACTTGCTTAGTATCCGACAGTCTGACGCGTACAGAACATAAATCCAATAAAGAGCTAATTGGTCAGGGGATTGCCAATCTAATCACAGGGCTTTGTGGCGGAGTTGCCGGTTCAGGTGCAACCACTGCCACAGTGGTGAACATTCAGGCCGGCGGACGCACTGCCCTGTCGGGCATTAGCCGAGCTTTTGTGCTGCTAATTGTGATTCTCTGGGCGGCTCCATTAACGTCTGGAATTCCGCTGGCGGTTCTGGCAGGAATTGTCTTAAAAGTTGGAATTAATATTATTGACTGGGGCTTTTTGAAGCGGGTTCACAAAATTTCGTGGAAGGCAGCCGGAATTGTTTATAGCGTGGTAATCCTAACGGTATTTGTGGATCTGATGGTTGCCGTTGCCGTTGGCGTGTTTATTGCAAATATTCTGACCATTGAAAGACTTGATCAGCTTCAGTCTAATTCTGTGAAAGCTATTACAGATGCCGATGATCAAATTGTCTTAACGGAAGAAGAAAAGCAGGTTTTGGACTTGGCAAATGGACGAGTTTTGCTGTTCCATTTGAGCGGGCCCATGATTTTTGGGGTTGCCAAAGCGATCGCCCGAGAACATAGCGCGATCGCCAACTACGACGTTCTAATTGTCGATTTGGGCGAAGTGCCTGTGCTGGGTGTGACTTCTTCCCTGGCCATTGAAAACGCCATTCAAGAAGCCGTTGATGCCGGGCGAGAGGTGATTGTGGTGGGTGCAACTGGAAAGGTAAAGCATCGCTTAGAAAAATTGGGGATTGCAGGTCTGATTCCTGGACACCACTGGATGGGCGATCGCCTGGCAGCACTCCAGGAAGGGCTGACGATTGTTCGCCACAAAAACCTCTATCCCTACGAAAGCTACGAAACTCCAGATGAAGCGGCTCCGTTGCCAAACCTGGCCGATTAGCAGACTGGGTTCGCGCTATATTCGCCGATGCCAGTAGCGCCTTCCTAAGCTCCAAATACTCCGAACGCTCCAAACACTCCGAACGCTCCAAAGCAAGAAGTCCCACGCCAGCCAGGTAAAGCGCGATCGCTCCCTGGCTGGCGTGGGACTCTTTGTGCTTATGAAGCCGATGAACTTTGTGCTTATGAAGCCGATGAGACAGATTAGCAAATCAATTGGCGATCGGAAAGGGAACTGCCTGTCGTACTGTAGACAAGGGTGCAAAAAGGCACGGCAGACCGCAGGCTTGATTCCGCAAGCTTGATCAAGGTGTCAAAACATCTTGAAATAACGGGTCTAATCGCAACTTTGCAGCCGAATTCTGCGAATCTGAGGCAGCCTCACCCTACAGCCCAGATGTCTTTGCCAAGATTCGCAGCAGCAATCCTATCCTCATGAACCATTGGCTAAGCCAGCTCATTCATTTCTTAAAACCGCGCAATCTACACTTTCGTAATCTGCGGGATGACTTTTTTGGCGGGCTAACTGCGGCGATCGTTGCCCTGCCGCTGGCCCTGGCGTTTGGGGTGTCATCGGGCGCGGGCGCGGCCACAGGACTCTACGGTGCGATTTTTGTGGGAATCTTTGCCGCGCTGTTTGGCGGCACGCCCGCCCAAGTCTCTGGTCCAACCGGGCCGATGACGGTGGTGATGGCGACTATCTTCACCGTGCTCATCGGCAGATATCCAGAAACCGGGCTGACGCTGTCCTTTACCGTCATTGTGCTGGGCGGGGTGTTTCAGATTCTCTTCGGCGTGCTGCGCCTTGGCACTTACATCACGCTGATGCCGTATACGGTGATTTCTGGATTCATGTCCGGCATCGGCGTGATTATCCTGTCGCTCCAGATCGGGCCGCTGTTTGGTTATCCCGGCACTAGTGGTGTTGTAGACTCGCTGCGCAACCTGCCCACCTATCTCAGCCAGCCCAATTGGATGGCGCTGGCGTTGGGACTCCTGACGCTGGCGATCGTCTTTGCTTGGCCGCGACGGCTGAATCGCATCGTGCCGTCGCCGCTGCTGGCGCTGGTGGTGGGCACGCTGCTGTCGCTGCTGGTGGGCGAAGACGCCAATCTTGTCAGAATTGGGGCGATTCCCACTGCGCTGCCCCAGCCACATTTCCCCACATTTGAGTGGGAGGCGCTGCGAGTAATGACGGGCTATGGACTGATGCTGGCCACTCTGGGGGCGATCGACTCCCTGTTGACATCCCTCGTCGCCGACAACATCACCCGCACCCAGCACGACTCCAACCAAGAGCTGATTGGTCAGGGCATTGGCAATGTCCTGTCGGGTCTGTTTGGTGGACTGCCCGGAGCCGGAGCCACCATGCGCACCGTGGTCAATGTGCAGGCGGGGGGCAAAACGCCGCTGTCGGGCATGATTCACGGACTGCTGCTGCTGCTAGTGATGCTGGGGCTGGGCAAGCTGACAGCGCCAATTCCCAACGCAGTGCTGGCAGGAATTTTGATCAAAGTGGGGATCGACATCATCGACTGGAGCTTCTTGCGGCGGGCGCATCGGCTGTCGCTGAAAGCCACGGGACTAATGTATGGCGTGCTGTTTCTCACTGTGTTTGTCGATCTGATTACCGCAGTTGCCGTAGGCGTGTTTTTTGCCAACCTGCTGACAGTAAAAAGCCTCAGCGACTTGCAGAGCAAACAGGTGCGGGCGATTATTCACCCTGGTGATGACGCTTTGACCGCCACCGAGCAAGCCCTGCTGGCCGAGGGACAGGGACGGATTATGCTGTTTCAGCTCAGCGGGCCGATGAGCTTTGGCGCGGCCAAGGCAATTTCTCAGCAGATGACGATGGTGCAAGATTACGACGTGCTGATCTTAGACCTGACCGATGTGCCACGACTGGGTGTGACGGCGGCACTGGCGATCGAGGGCATGGTGCAAGAAGCCCATCGCCATGAGCGAGAAGTGTTTTTGGTGAGTGTAGAAGGCAAAGTGCGCGATCGCCTCCAGCGCCTGAACCTGCTGAACGCGATGGATGAAAACCATGTGTTTGACGATCGCCTGAAGGCCCTGCAACGGGCGATCGCCCTGATTACTCCATAGACGGCTGGAAGCTAGGGGTCAGGGGCAAGGGATCGGGAGTCAGGGGTTAGGGGTCAGGGGAGAGTTTAAGCCTTTAGCGCCTGAAACCTGAAACCTGAAACCTGAAACCTCAACAATGTTCACTCTGGCACAGTCGCAGCCCCTAGACTCTCGTACGCTAGGGACGATCCGTTGAGCGGTAAGATGGTCACTGCGCTGCGGACAGCAGCAGACGTTTTGTGCTCCTAAAATCCCAAATCTAGAATCCAAAACCGAGAATTCTATGGTCAGCCTCACCCCCAACCCCAGCTTCAGCCT
>RFIF01000109.1 GCA_003695655.1 Cyanobacteria bacterium J069 | reverse complement strand
GAGCATCGGAGCGATTCCCGAGGCGATCGCCCAGCGAATCGCCCACTCACCCCGCTGACAACGCCCGCTGCCCCGCCACCCGCCCTGCCCACCCCGTCTTTCCTGATTGCCCAAGAATCTGAAGACCTGGTAAACGTCAGCCTGCCCGACTTTTTGCCCTCCACAATGGGCTTTTCCTTTGAAAATAGGGAATTGACCGACGCCATCAAAGGTGATCCTTATCTGACAAACTGGGGCAACTTTGTACAAGATGCCACCCGCCAGGATCAAGCTCAAGCCTACGAAAGATATTGGGCAGGCGCTTTGTACTGGCTATTTGACTCCGATGTTTGCATGAATCCCAACAGCACCATCGAGAGTTGCGTTCTCACAATTCCGGCGCGGCGCTGGCTGCAAACCCAACTACTCGCCATGTCACGCGGCATGTGTGAAGGTATGGCGGCTGCTAGCTTATACGTCTGGGATGCCACAATCGACCCAGATCTGGACAATCGAGAAAACTATCTATACACCGATATTGAAGAGTTTCTGGTGATTGGCGAAGAGTTTCCGATTCAGCTAACCGTCTCCGCAGACGATATCGAAGATTATCACTTTCCGCTGAAGTCTTACATGGCTGAGCTGTTCATGTTGCAGAATACCGATGATGTTGCGCTTGATACAGTGCTAAGTCAGGGCATGACGCCATCGGATATCCTGGCTTATCTGATCGGCTCTATTGCTAACTATCAAGTCGACGATGACGATAAGGACTCGTCGTTTAAAAAACTGGCAGTGCTTGGTATCTACCGCCAAGATCCACAAACCGGATTGCTCACGGACGGGCATACGCTCACACCCTACGCTGTGCGCGAAATGCCCGACGGCACGTTTCAGGTCGCAGTATACGACAGCAACGCCCCTGGACGCGACGACCTGTACGTTACTTTCAATGGCGACACCTGGAGCTATGATCCCCCCAGCGGCGATCCATACATGGGTGATGCCTTAAGCCCTAGGCTCGACCTCACGACAATGGGTTCTCGCTTTTTGGGCAGCGATGAATTTTTTGACTGCCCGTTTTGTGCAAGGCTGGACACCAGCACTGATGTTTTTGTGGATGGCAACGCAGAGCTAACGGTAATTGATTATAGAACAGGGCAATCTGTACAAACTGCGTCTCGCAATGCTCAAGGTGGGCTGGGTCTGGAGCCGCCTGTTAGCTTCAATCTGGCTGATGAGAAGGATCTATATCTGCTGACCCTGGCGGGCGAGGAGGAGCGTCCGGTACAAGATGCCAGCCTGGTGACGCTGGGGTCTGGGTTTTCGATCGGTGTCGAGAATGTAAGCCTGCCGGCCGGGGCACAACTCCTCGTTTTTCAAACACGAATCGATGGCCGCCCGACAATCATTGTCCAGTCTCAGGCAGCGCAAACCATTAGGCTGCCAACGCTGTTTGTTGCTATTGAGGAGGTCGATGCCAACGGCGTGGCAAACAGCTACCAGTTTGAGCTATACGATATCCAAATTCCGCCAGATAGGGCAGTGTTTGCGTCGGTCGATCTAAATAGCCGTGTGCTTTACTTTGGCGACAATGATGGTGAGCCAGATTCTTACAACCTCTACGTGCGCTTTATCAGCGGCGAATATGCCACCAATGTTGTATCCGACGAGTCTGATGCTGCCTACTTTGACCGCAATGGCTTTTTGGTAGATGTCAAAGAGGTTCCCTACGATGGCTCACAGTTTGGCGTGTTTGAGTATGGCAGGTGGGCAGACAACGGCACGACCGAATCGACTGACTGGACTGAGCAACTGCCTCTGCTTTATGGAGAATATGATGACACTGCAATCGTTAATTCCCAGCAACAAGACGTTGGGCCGCTGCTGAGCTGGCTGGGCTTTAGTTTTGACGATTCAACAACCACTCAGGATGTGGCATGGAACGCTCCGGCGATTCAGCCCCTGGCCGAAGGCAGTCGAGGGCGCACGTCTAGCCAGCCAAAGTAAGGATGAGAACCCGTCTCTAATATCGATTCTCGATTTTGAATTTGCGATTTTGGATTGCCCGTTAAGCGTCTTCGAGGCTTCCGCAATCTTATGCGTAGCTCCGCTGAGGAGAATCGATATAAGACCGATTTAATAAGACCGATTTATGGGTCATCTTTGATCTTCTCGCGCTGGGGCTGGATGAGCAGCGACAGGCCGACCGTCCAGGCGATCGCCACCAGCCAGCCGCCCAGAATGTCGCTGGGATAATGCACGCCCAGATAGAGCCGCGTCCAGGCGATCGCCAGCACAAACAGCACACCGATGGCGGCAGCCCACGGTCGCCAGCGCGACGACCCCAGCAAAATCAGCAGCAGCACTACCAGCGCTGTGCTGGTCATGGCATGGCCGCTGGGAAAGGAGAAGTCGTGCGGACGCGGCGTGCCCGTGTCCCAGAGCCAGGGGCGATCGCGCTTCCAGAATTCCTTCAGCGCCAGATTTAGTAGCGTGCAGCCAGGGAGCGCCAGGAGGATGTAGAGGAGCGATCGCCAGCGTTTGAGAGCAACTAGGGCGATCGCCATCAGCCCAGCCAGCGGCGGCAAGATCCAGGGAGAACCAAGTCGCGTCACCCCCGTCGCCAGCCGATCGAGCGTGGCGGTTGCCGTCATGTGAATCGCCTGCAAAATCGGCCCATCCCACGGAAACTCGCCCAGTCTCCAGACGCCATAGCCCAATAGCCCAAAGCCAGCCAGCGGCAGCCCTACCCCCAGCAGCCATAGATTGGTTGTTAGTGATCCTGGCGGTGCAATCGACACTAGCTCCTGGCTGGACACCTCTTCTGTCAATTCGTCTCTCATCCTCTGTATCCTGCGGTCGGCTAGCCTGAGTGTGGCACAGGTGGGTTCTTCCAGGCAGCCCTCTACTACACAAATTCTGCCGACTCCATTGCAGGAATTCAGCCTTGGCCGCTGTCTACTTCCTGCTAGTGCTCAGCCAGGGCCGGCAGGTCTTTGCGAAGGCTGCTTTGCGTAGGCTGCCTTCACCTGCTTTATTTCGGCATTTATTATTCCGAAACTTACTTACTTCGACACTTACTTCGACAGCACCAGATCCCACTCGCTGCTGGCTGCGTTCCAGGCGGGAAGCGGAGTTTCGCCGACCACATAAGGGCCCCAATAGCGACGAGACCCGTCTTGAGCAAAGGCAATTAGCACATCCCCCGTCTGCACTCGCAGATCGGCCTCTCCTTCGGGCAGCGCCAGCAGCAGTCCTTTGGCGTTTCCTTCTTGGGGTGCAAAATCCCAGTGGACGGGTTCGCCATAATCGACTGCGTCACCCGCCGCCACGTTAGTGCCCCCAGTTGCCCCATTCGCTCGCTGCGACAGGAGCGCAACCCGCAAAGGATAGTCGGTCTGATTGCTCACGCGCAGCGCCCCGGACTGAATGCCGACAGTGCGAGTCCCTTCGGGCGTCACTGTTGGCGCGAGGGGCGAAGCAACCGGAGGGCGATCGGGAATCACTGAGGGGGCAGGGCTGGGCAGCGCGGGCGCAGTGGGCTCTTCTCCAACGGGGGGAGGCGGCGCAACCGATGGCGTTTCTTCAAATTGAATTGAAATTTGGAACTGGCTCGGCAGCCACACCGCCAATCCTAGCAATGCAACACCGATCGCAGTTGGGTAGATGCCACGCTTCATCATGATTTTCATTCCATGCCCCTGCCCTCGATGAATGCTCAGTATAGCTGCACGAACCCTGTCTTCTATAATCTAGTGTACAAAATTGTTCGGATAGCCCAGGATGATTAAAATCACCTAGAAATCACCTAAACTGCGAGATGCTGTGGGGGTAAGCGAATTCTGTAGCAATTTGTTTGGGCAATGATTTAGGAAATTTATTTAGACAATGATTTAGGTAATTTATTTAGGTAATTTATTTAGGAAATGGTGGTTTTATGGCTAAAAATTAAGGCTAAAACTACGGCTAAAAATTAAGGCTCAAAATTACGGTTAAAGAGTGCTTCTGGGAGTTTTGCAATGAGATTGCGCCGTCGGCTGCGGGCCCTGCTAACCCGGCAAACTGCGATCGCCCTTACCCTTCTGCTGGTCAGCAGCGGCGCGGTTTGGTATTTACAGCGACAGAGCCAGGTGGATTTTCTCGACCCCCACGCTTTGCAGCAGGCGATTCAGCAGTGGGGATGGCTGGGGCCGGTCGTGTATATAGCGCTGCTGACGCTGGCGATTGTGATGTTTCAAATTCCCAATCTGCCACTGGCGATCGCCGCTGGTGCGATCTGGGGGCCGTTTGCCGCAGGTTGCTATAGCGTAATTGGCGGCACCCTGGGCGCACTCATTGCCTATTTTCTGGGATTAACGCTGGGGCAGTCGCTGTTCAAAGCGACGCTGGGCAAGATTCCCTTTTTTTCAAAACGACGAAGCGATCGCCCAATGGGCTGGGCGATCTTCGTTTCTCGCCTGCTGCCAATTTATCCGTTTGACTTGATCAGCTACGGTGCAGGCATGAGTCATGTTCCACTGCGAATTTACCTCATTGCTACGGTGCTGGGCATGATTCCACCCACGTTCCTGCTCACGTACTTGGGGGATTCTCTGATGACGCTCTAGCGCATTCACATTCCCATGAAAGCGGGGTGCAAAGGACATTCCTTTTACACCCCACTCTTGATCTGCCAGGACTTACGCAGTTGAAACGAGTTTTAGAGATTCTGGATGATTTTTCGTGGGCGCAGCCCGCGAAAAATCATCCAACTGCGTAAGTTCTATGCGTAAGTCCTATCTGCTTTATTCAACTAGACTCAGCTGGACTTAAAACAGCGAGTAATGGATTAATGACACTTTCTAGAACCTAGAACCGAGCCGCAAAGTTTTGGGAAACTTCGTCGGGGCTGAGCGCTCGTCCATAGACAGCCACCAGGTGATATGTGCCGC
Organism: Cyanobacteria bacterium J069; assembly: GCA_003695655.1. Classification (GTDB taxonomy): domain Bacteria; phylum Cyanobacteriota; class Cyanobacteriia; order Elainellales; family Elainellaceae; genus Thermoleptolyngbya. Next base: position 505 of record RFIF01000109.1, on the reverse strand, counting down.
GCCAGGTGCGGTCGGCACCCAGCAGCTCGTTACCCAGCGCCAGCCGGAAGGTATTCTCCCAGACGGTTTTGAGATTTCCCTCCAGGCGATCGCTACGAACGGCTTGCCCGTTAACATACAGCGTGGCGTTGCCGGCTGAATCGCGGGTATAGACCAGGTGTACGAGCTGATTTTCCTGGGCGTCGCCGCCTTCCAGAAACTTGCCCGATGCGCCATCGTTTCCGGTGTTGCCCGTGCGCAAAGTGAAGGCGTATTTGCGGCGTTCGGTGAGGCCGAGAGTAAAGTTGCGCTGTTCGGGCTGACGCGACAGGGTGACGATCCGCCCGATCGCGTTCTGATAGGTCAGGACGCGCCCTTGCCGCACCCAGGCTTCGACGGTGAGGGCGTTGCTGTCGCCAATGGCGGTGATTAGCTTTTCGGCAGGGCCAGTGGAGGCCACCAGCGCCGATTGGGCGATCGCCATACCGCCTTCCGGCAACCAGTTCACGCTGCCGCGCTCGACCTG
>RFIF01000108.1 GCA_003695655.1 Cyanobacteria bacterium J069 | reverse complement strand
CATGAACTTGTCTTTGGCGAAGGGGGCGGGGACGATGGGTGTGAATTTTGCTCTGTCGCTCGCAATTTTTTTCACGTAGAACTCGTTCATCAGGTGAATGACCTGATCGCGGGTGCCGATGATCCAGACCTGGGGGCGATCGCCGGACGGGTTGGCAGCACTGCCGAAACTGCTGCCGGACGCGCCGTCTGGCGGGTTCACAGCAAAATCTGCCGACTGCGCGTGCAGCCGATCGTTGGGTTTAGGAGACATAAGGTTTTCCTCGCTTGCGTTTGAAAAAGGGATTGGGAAACGATGCAGGCTGCCCCAGCGGGAACAGTGCCCGATGGGAGGGAAGGGCCCAAGGTGTGGCGGTTTCCCAACCACTTGTCAGCATTTGCGAGGCGAATGATAATCATCAAAGCCTAGCTCCTGCCCGATTCAGGAGTCAGGTTAGCTGGTTAGTTCGTGCGGTCAACACGGCTAATCAGCGCCTTCACCTTGAGCCTGACAACCCCTACTGGATTTCTCCAGTGCAAGATAAGATAGAGTAAACTTTTGCAGAACGCAAGTAGCCGGCCCCAAAATTTCTCTAAACTATTCTCTAAACTTTTGTGGTTCGTTGGGAAGCCCGTCGGCAAAGAGGCATCAAACAGCTTGGCTCTAATCCTCAAGTTCTAAACCTTCAATTCTGCCAAAGGGGTGCTAGCTGTGGAGGATGAGGTCTGGATTGTTGGCGATCGCCCCACCCGCAATCAACAGAGCAATGTCGTCAATAGGTGTGTCTTGATTTCGCAGAGTGGCGTAGACTTCTGCTGAAATGCTGACCAATCCTTCGGTTAGCAGGCTGTTTTCTGCCAGTCGGTACTAGCCCGCAACCCACCGCCAATTGAAATGCCTGCAAAATCCCCCCATTGGGTGATTCCAGGGTTTTCGGTAGCCAGGCAATATAGGGCTACCTTCCTCTCTTGCATGAGCCTTGCTACTCATGCACCCCATCCCCAGGTATTTCTCAGGCGAATTCGGCGAATTCGGCGGATTTTGAGAAATACCTGGGTTTTCCAATTTCCAGAATCCCAACTACTCCTCCTGCAATTCCCCCACTTCCAAACTCATGTACATTGACCCGGCACAGGTGCCTGCCAAAACGGGCACAGTCTATCCCGAACCGTTCAAATCACTGGTGAGGGGGCGCGTGAAGCGCCGCCTAGGAGATGCGGCTGGGCTGAAAAACTTTGGGGTAAATCTGGTGACGCTGGAACCCGGCGCGAGGTCTGCTCTGCGCCACTGGCATCAGCGACAGGATGAGTTTGTGTATGTGCTGTCGGGCGAGGTGGTGTTGATTACTGATGCGGGTGAGCAGGTGCTGACGGCGGGCATGGCGGCGGGCTTTCCGGCGGGTGAGGCCAACGGGCATCATCTGATCAATCGTTCGACAGGGCTGGCGATGTTTCTCGAAGTGGGCGATCGCACACCAGATGACCAAATTACCTATCCAGACGACGATTTGGAGGCTGTCGCCGGAGCCGCTGGATGGGTGTTTTGCCACAAAAACGGGCTGCCCTATTCAGCCCCAGAATAGCGGCTGCTTGGAAGCGCCTCTTTTTCCAGACACCAAAACTTTTTCCAGACACCAAAACGTTGCTCTGGGCAGAACTTGGGGAAACCTAATAGTTACCATTTGATCCTCTCACTGGTTCCCTGTGAAATCTGATCTATCCGAGTCCCTGTTTCAAACGCTTCAAGATGCCGAAGCTCGGTGTCATCTGCTGCAATCGGTTGTGGTTCATGCCAATGACTCGATTGTGATTACCCACGCTGAACCGCTGGATGCGCCTGGCCCCCAGATTGTCTTTGTTAACGAAGCATTTTGCCGGATGACGGGCTATCGCCCTGAGGAAGTCATTGGCAAAACGCCGCGCATTTTGCAAGGGCCAAACACCGACCGCGCCGCGCTCGATCGCCTCAAAACCTCGCTGCAACAATGGCAGCCGACGTTGATAGAACTGCTGAACTATCGCAAAGATGGCACCGAATTTTGGATTGAGATGAGTCTGGTGCCCGTGGCCAATGCCGAGGGCTGGTATACCCACTGGATTGCCATTCAGCGGGAAACGAGCGATCGCAAGCGGTTGGAAGCTGAACTGCTCAAGACGCTGCAAAAAGAGCGTGAACTCAGCGAACTCCGGTCGCACTTTGTGTCGATGACCTCCCATGAGTTTCGCACGCCGCTGACGGCCATTTTAACCGCCGCCGAAATGCTGGAATACTATGGCCGCAACTGGACAGAAGACGATCGCCTGGAGCAACTGCGGCTGATTCAGATCACGGTGCATCGGATGACGCAAATGCTGGATGATATTCTGCTGCTGGGGCGGGCCGATGCGGGCGACTTGCGGCCGCGCCCCGGCTGGTTTGACCCGGCCGCCTTTTGCCAACTGCTGGTAGCAGAGTTTCAGGCGGAACGTGGCAGCCGACATCGCTGGCAGGTGGTCAGCCGGCTAACCCACCAGACGGTTTATCTGGATCAAAATTTGCTGCGGCAGGTGTTGACGAATCTGTTGTCGAACGCGGTTAAATATTCCGCCGCAGGCAGCCAGATTACCCTGGAACTGAGCGATCGCCCCGGCTGGGTGCGGTTTTGTTTGCAGGATGAAGGGATTGGGCTAGAACCGCAAGACTTTCCCCGGCTATTTGACCTGTTTTATCGGGGACACAATGTCGGCACGATTCCTGGCAGCGGACTGGGGCTGGCGATCGCCAAGCGCTGTCTCGATCTGTGTGGTGGCAAAATTCGCTTTGAGCAGATGCCCACAAAAGGCACCCAGGTCTTGATCGAGTTCCCCAGCAATCAAGCGTTATAAACGCTCTAATTTGGGCAATCTGAGAGAGTCGCAGTCCGCACTGCACGGCATTTCTACTCTTAAATCTAGATTGAATTGATTGTGTATAAAGTGATCGTGTTTAAAGCTATTTTTGAGCCCATATGAACGCTGGATTTCGCCCCAGCTAGTCAGGATAATCAGGCGACTCTGGTAAGTTGGGCGATCGCTCAAGATTTTACGCTGATTGGTTGCTGGCTTGTAAAACTTCCGGTTCGTAGAATTTCTGATTCGTGACAGTTCGCGAATTGGCAGTGGGTGCTTCAGGCGTGCAGATCATCAGACCACACATTACGGGTTTGTCTTAGGCAAGTTATGGCAAAGATTTTGGTCATCGAGGATGACTTGACGATTCGCACAGCACTCCTGAAAATGCTCGGTGCAGAAAATCATGAGACACTCGCCGCCGCCGAAGGGAAAAGGGGGCTAGACTTGGCGCAGGAATGCAGCCCCGACCTGATTCTCTGTGACATCATGATGCCCGGCTGCGACGGCTACGAAGTGCTCACCCAACTCCAGCGCAATCCGGCAACAGCGGGAATTCCGTTCATCTTTCTTACCGCCAAGGCAGACCGTCAAGACATTCGTCAGGGCATGGCGCTGGGAGCCGACGATTACCTCACTAAGCCCTTCACGCGGCAGGAGTTGATGGAGGCGATCGCCATCCGCCTCAGCAAGCACGCCAGCATCAAAGAGCCATACATCCAGGAAATGAAGCAGGCGATCGATCGGCTCAACCAGATTGCCTACCGCGATCCCGCCACCCAACTGGCAAACCGCATTTTGTTTCATCATCGCCTCCAGGAGCATCTGAAGCATGCGAGTGGACTGGTGGCGCTGCTGCTGCTCAAGCTCAACGCCACGATGCCCGACGGCACGCCGTTGGATGGCGCAACCACTGAATCTCTGGCAGCAGCATTGGCAGAGCGGCTAACCGAAGCAGTGCCCCAAGACGAGGCGATCGCCCGGCTCAACAGCAACACCTTTGGCGTGTTTCAGTCCATTGCCCATCGTCGGGATGCCGCCACACTTGCGCAATCGCTGCTGCATGACCTGAATGAACCCTGCCTGTTAGATAACGACACGCTCCAGCCCAAAATCTCGATTGGCATTGCGCTGGGCCCCGACAATGGAGCCACCGCCAGTGAAGTGATTGACCACGCCCGCATGGCGCTCCAGACCGCCCATCGACAATCCAGCGGCTATCAGTTCTACAGTCTTGAAGTAGACGCCTGGAGCAGCCAGCGCACCTGGGTGCTTCAGCATCTAGAAAAGGCGCTGGAGCGCGACGAACTGCAATTGCTGTATCAGCCGCAGGTCAACCTGATTAGCGGTCGCATCATTGGCGCAGAAGCGCTGCTGCGGTGGCATCATCCCGACGTGGGCCTGCTGCATCCTGCACAGTTTTTAGCCGTCGCCGAAGAGACGGACTGGATTGTGAAAATTGGCGAGTGGGTATTTAACACCGGGTGTCGCCATGCGGCGCAGTGGCAGGAATTGGGGCGTCCCGGCATGAAGCTGTCGGTAAATCTATCAGCCCGCCAGTTCCGCAAGGTCAACTTGCCCCAGGCGATCGCCCATGCCACAGCCCTGACCGGGTTTTCGCCCCAGCTTTTAGTCCTCGATATCACCGAAGCCACGCTGCTCGAAAATCGCGGCACAGAAGGAAAAACCCTGCAACAGCTCAAGCAGTTGGGCGTGCAGATGGCTCTCGACGACTTTGGCACGGGCTACTCATCGCTTCACCACCTGAAGCAACTGCCGCTCGACTGCCTCAAAATCGATCGCACGTTTGTGGCCAATCTGCTAGAAGATGAAGACGCCCTCTCCATTACCAAAGCTATTGTGGCGATCGCCCAGTCGCTCCAAACGCGGGCGATCGCCGAAGGGGTAGAAACGGACGCACAGCTCAACCTGCTGCGACAAATCGGTTGCTATGCTGCCCAGGGCAATCGACTCAGCCCGCCGCTGTCTGCCATTGATCTCCAGCAATTGCTCAAAACTAATCCCCGTCTTTAGCAAAGGCAGCAGAGGCAGGCATTAGGGATCAGTCGTCAGGGAGACACAGCGGTAGACAGCATGATGAGAACCGCTATCAAGCTGCAAAGCCTGGTTTAGCAAAGGCTTCAGACCTGACCCCTGCCCCCTGCTTAGCTCCACAACGCTGGCGCAAACTGGAAACAGGGGCAAGCCCATGAAAAATGCTGCCTCGCACACAGAGGGCAGCATTAACAGTTACCAAAAGATATTTCAGGACTTACGCAGTTGAAACGAGTTCTATAGATTCTGGATGATTTTTCGCGGGCTGCGCCCGCGAAAAATCATCCAACTGCGTAAGTCCAGTATTTATCAGAAGATATTTATCAAAAGATAAGTAGGTAGACATTAATAGACATAAAACCCAAAAACCCTGCGCCGCCCGCGCAGCGGGCGGCGCAAGATTTAACCCTTTTCTGTCACTCTATCCAGAGGAAACCTGAATCCCTCATTTACTCGTTCTATGAAACCTATGACATCATCATTTTAGGAACGGGATTTGGGCATCACAGATTTCATCCAGTGAAAGTGACAAAAGAGGGTTAAGATCTGTTTTTTAATCTGGTCTATCTACCTACTGATTTGTCAAAAGACATTTTCTAGGACTAAGGCTTGGGACTAGACAGCCCAGTCCAAACAAGCCGCCAGTCTAACGCGGGGTCGTGGCCAGGGGCGATTCCGCAGTCGATGGCTCACCATCAGACCTCTGGACATGTTCCAGCGCCACCGCAGCAGTGCCCAGACTCGCCTTCTCCGAGTCAGGAGCCTGAGCTGGCTTACCATCAGAGCCGTGATGAAACCGAATGCCCAGAAACAGGTCATAGACAAAGCTCAGAAAGTCTTTGCCCTTGAACAGCCCCAGCGATTGATGACAGCCCTTCGCGTCCAACAGCGGGCGTGTGGCATAGTAGGCCGTCTGGTAGTTATACCAAGGAATCGACGGCCAGAGATGATGAATCAGGTGGTAGTTTTGCCCCATGATCAGGAGGTTGAGAACTGCACCTGGATAAACCCGTGCATTCTTCCAACGATTGCGCTCCTGAAAGGGACGATGAGGCAGGTAGTCAAAAAATAGCCCCAAAGCCAGACCCACAACCAGTGCCGGGGAAAACCAATAGTTTAAGATATACGCCAAAAAACCATGCTGCACTGCGTAATAAATAATCAGCGCGACGGTTAAGCGGGCGAGGAACCATTCCAGAAGCTCGTACTTTCGCCACAGCTTCCGCTTAAAGAAGAAGATCTCGTGGTAGAAGAATCGAGCGGCAATTAGCCACAGCGGGCCACCCGTCGAAACGAAATGGTCTGGGTCGTTTTCTGGGTCGTTCACATTGGCGTGATGCTGCATGTGCACCCGCGTAAAGACCGGAAACGAAAAACCCAGCATCAAGGCACTGCCATGGCCTAATACCGCGTTCATCACGCGATTTTGATGCGCTACGTTGTGCGAAGCGTCGTGGATCACCGTGCCTACCAGGTGCAGCGCCACCACATTGAGAAAAAAGCACACCCACCCCAACCAATGCCAGCGCCAATACCCACAGACCGAAAGCGTTGCCATAACCACTGCAATCATGAAGATCAGCAGGGTTGGGTTCAATTTGCCGGGTGGGCCGAGAAGCTCTCTCGGGACGGTCGCAGTTGTCAGGGGCTTAACGGCCTCCGACATGATACGTTCACTCCTCGATAAGTATCCTTGCGTAGTATAAGCTACGCCGTCTCAAGAATGAAGTTTTGTGAAATTAGCTCATCTGATTTATAAGGTTCCCGTCTATCGCGCTGCTTAATACATGCAGAATACATGCCGGGCTTTGGTTTTCTGAATGGGCTGAGGCAATTGAGCCAGATTGGGCTGAGAAAGTTCCTCATGCGGGTTGCAGGCTGGGTTGCGTCTTTACTCTTGAAATGAGTTAGGGCTGGGCGATCGCCCCCGCGTATCTCCCTTGTCCCAAATATCTGAACTTAAACCGACCTGGGAACCGGAGGACAAATTCAGATTACACATCCGGGAGAAATAAAAGACCGTGGTATGCTACCAAACTGGCAAATGAAAATAGGACGGTTATACTGCGTTATTACAGAGATATGACGGATAGACCGCCAGCGCAAACATAAAATGAGCAGAAATTGGCTGAATTACGTGTAGTTGTCTAATCTTTGCTGGGAGGTCGTCGCTGGGAGATTGTCGCTGGAATAGTCGTCGCCGGGAGGTTGTCACTGGTTGGTTGTTTCACCGAGATAGGCGTTAAAGAGTTGTTACTGAAGAGTTGTCACTAAGAGAAGTTGTTACTGAATCGAGGTTGAGTTTAGGCCTTTGGACGTTTCCAGATCAACGCGAGTAAACTTTGAGCGGCAGGTGCGCGGACTTCAGCGCGATGTTCTGCGTATGGGTGCACTGGTGGAAAACTCCTGCCTGCTGGCCCGCAAAGCATTGTTCGAGCGCGACCTCGATGCCGCTCGACAAATTGCCGTCCAAGACAAACAAATCGACCAGTTCTATCGCCAAATTGAGCAGGATTGCGTCAAGCTGCTGGCGCTACAATCGCCCGTTACGCAAGACCTGCGCCTGTTGAGTGCTCTGATGCAGCTTGTGCGCGATTTGGAGCGCATTGGCGACTATGCCAAAGACCTCGGCGAGGTGGCTATCAAGCTGTTTCCTTATCCCGTGCATCCCTGCATGGGGCAGATCCAGGTGATGTCGGATCGGGCCAGGGCAATGCTGGCGATGAGTCTAGCGGCCCTGTCGAACCTGGATGCCGAGTCAGGATTGGATGTGAAGCAGCGGGACGATGCGGTCGATTCTGACTATGAAGAGGTGTATGACCTGTTGGCGCATCAGACCAATGTGCAAGGGGCGATCGAGCCGTATGTGCTGATGGTGCTGGCTATTCGCTATTTGGAGCGGATGGCAGATCATGCCACGAACATTGGCAAGCGAGTTGCCTATGTGGTTACTGGAAAACGCTAAGCAGGCGGAGTTTCTGCGGCTCTGCTACGAAATTTGTTTGACACATGTGTCTGGATGGGAAAGTATAAATACAATAGATGGGGTGCAGAAAACAACGGAGTTTCTGCTTCTGCATCGGTTCTCTACCTGAATGTGAGTGTGTTTGAGGCTAAAACTTACTGGTCGATCTGCGGCTGGTGATGGTTGCTTCAAGCGGTTCCGCAGGTGACTCCTGGGCTGGTTTGGAGTGGGCTGTTTGAGGACTTGCCGAGCGGCTTTTCGGTTTAATGGCGATCGCGCTTGCACGCTGAGCATCGGTTTGCACAAGGTCAGCAAGGCAGCTAGCAGTTCTAAGGCAGCATCAGCGGCAGTTGTTTGGCTAGCGGTTTCCTCCATCGACTGCTCTTGACTAGTTCGGTTCTGCGGTCACTCCAGGTCTGCGGTCACTCCAGGTCTGCGGTTACTTTAGTGGGTTGCTGTGGATTGGGCTGCTGTCGATCTACAGGGTTGATGAGCTGCCTCAGGTTTGTCTGAGTCAGGCGCAGTGTGGAATGTCTGTCTGCGTTGGGACATAGTTCCAATTTGGTCAGCTCCGGGTTCATGCAGCTTCCGACTTCTCACAGTACTTCACGCTGCTGGCGGTGCAAGAATGGCGAAGCCGCCCCAGAATCAGGTCTGAGAACTATCATTGACAGCGTTCGGTCGTTTTTCACAATCGCCGCCAGGTGTTCTGCTTGAAAAATGAAGCTGGCTTTGACCGAGCAATGTTGCAGCCTACAGAATCCCAGGAATAGACGCAAGGATTAAGACGCTACATGGACTTTTCGATCGCCTCGTTGCTCTCCAACTTCCCAGACGACAAGCTGGTTGCCCCCAAGGCACTAGAAAAAAAGCTGAACTGTGAAGACGATGTTAGCCTCCGCCGCTTGCAGATCGCGCTGGATGCGCTGGAAAAGATTGGCATTCTGGTCAAAGAGCGAGGCAAATATCGCCGCGTGTTTGAAGATGACGTGGTGGAAGGGAAGCTGCGCTGCTCGAGTAAGGGCTTTTGCTTTGCGATCCAGGATGTGGAAGGCTCGGAGGACATTTACATCCGCGAGAGTCAGCTAAACACGGCCTGGAATGGCGATCGCGTGTTGGTGCGAGTCACCAAAGAAGGCAGCCGCCGCCGCAGTCCCGAAGGCGAAGTCCGGCTGATTTTGGAGCGCTCAAACCTGTCGGTGCTGGCGCGGGTCAAGAAGACCGAAGACGGGCAATATCGCGCCATGCCGCTGGACGATCGCCTGCTGTTTGAGCTGGAGCTAACGCCCGACGGCGAACCGCTGGAAGATTCGGTTGATCAGCTTGTGCATGTAGAAATTTCTCGCTATCCGCTGGGGCAGCACCCGCCGATTGGTCGCATCGCCCAAATCTTGGGCAGCGATGCGCAGGCCGCTTCAGACATCGACATTGTCTGCTGCAAGCATGATTTGCCCCGTGGCTTTTCGGATGCGGTGCTGGAGGCGGCAAAAGCGCTGCCAACCAAGCTCCGCAAAACGGATCTGAAAAAGCGGCTGGATTTGCGCGAACTGCTGACGGTTACCATTGACGGGCCCGACCATCCCCACAGCCCCGCGATCGACGATGCCCTCAGCCTGGAGCAAACGGGAGACGACGAGTGGCGCTTGGGCATTCACATTGCCGACGTGTCGTACTATGTGGCGGGGCGATCGCCCGTTGACCTGGAAGCCCAAAAGCGCGGCACCTCTGCCTTTTTGGGAGAGCTGGTCGTGCCGATGCTGCCGGAGCATCTGCATCGCTGCTGCTCGCTGCTGCCTGGCGAAGACCGACTGGCAATTTCGGTGCTGGTCACGCTCAACTCGGCCGGCGAAGTGCAGGAGTTTGAAATCCAGCCCAGCGTGGTGCGGGTGGATCAGCATCTCGACTATCAGCAGGCTCAGGCCGTGCTGCTGCGCAATGACCCTGAAGCCGCAGCGGAAGCCCGCTATCCGCTGCCTTCTGCCAAAGATCTGAAGCATCTGGCTCCCGTATTTGACCTGGTGGATCAGCTATTTGCTATCAGTCAAGCGGTCGCTGCTCAGCGCTTGGGCCGAGGCGCGTTTGACCTCAACCTGCCGGAGAGCATTTTCCCCGACGAACACAACCCCGAGCTGGGCAAATTCCTCTCGACCAAGTTCCAATACGACGACGAAGGCGAACTGGGCGCGATGGTGGTGTCTTCGCTGCTGCCCGCCCGCACCATTGTCACTGAGCTAATGCTGCTGGCAAACCAACTGGTGGCGCTGCATTTGCAGTGTTTGCAGGTGCCTGCAATTTACCGGGTGCACCGCACGCCTGACCCGTCGGATGTGCTGGAGCTGGTGAAGCTGGTCAACAACATGGACATCGAATACCAGTTAGAAGATGAGGAAGTCGTTCATCCCCGCGACTATCAGCGGCTAACTCAGCAGTTTGCCGAGTCTCACGCTGAGCGTGTGTTGACTTACCTGCTGCTGGAGACGATGAAACCTGCTGTCTATAGCACCACACCCGGCACCCATTTTGGGCTGGCGCTGGATAATGGCTATACCCACTTCACCTCGCCACTGCGTCGCTATCCTGACCTGTTGGTGCATCGGGTGCTGCATGCGGTGTTTGAGCATGGGCGCGATCGCAAGTCCACCCGCTCGAAGGAAAAAGTTAACCTGTTTAGCAGCCAGTGCCACGGGGCGATCGACTGGAAGGTGTTGCCGCCAGAGGTGCACGACGAGCTGGAGGAATATTTCAACAGCATCGTCACCCACCTCACCGAGCGCGAAAAGCTGGTGCAAGAGGCTGAGTCTGACCTGGAAGGGCTGAAAAAAGCTGAATACATGCAGGAGCGGACGGGCGAAACCTTCCACGGGCTAATTACGGGCGTGCAGTCCTACGGTTTCTTTGTCGAAATTGAGGAACTGCTGGTAGAAGGGTTGGTTCACGTTAGCTCGCTCAAAGACGACTGGTACGAATATCGCTCGCGCCAGCAAAAGCTGGTGGGTCGGAAGAACCGCAAACAATACCGCTTGGGCGATCGCGTTGAAGTTCAGGTCAAGAGCGTCGATTATTACCGTCAGCAAATTGATCTTGTTGCGGTGGGCGGCGGCAGCGAAGCCACCGACGATGATGACGACGAGCCGCTGGGGCCGGATGCGGATCTGCCGGAGACAGAAGATCTGCCGGAGGATGAAGAGTAAGCAGGGTGGCTGGATGAAGCGATGAGGGGATGAGGCGATGAGGGGATGAGGCGATAATAGGGATGAGGCGATAATAAGGGAGTGAGCGGGTAGTTGCTTTGTTGCACCTCCTCTCCTCCTCTCCTTAATCACCCCCTCAAGCCTTTGTCATCTTTAACTCCCTCTCTTCCTCTCATCCTTGGTATCACGGGCGCGTCGGGGCTGATCTATGCCGTGCGATCGCTCAAGTTTTTGCTCGAAGCCGATCAAGCCGTTGAGCTAGTTGCATCCAAATCGACCTATATGGTCTGGCAGGCGGAGCAAGACATCCGCATGCCCGTAGAACCCGCCCAACAAGAGCAGTTTTGGCGGCAGCAGGCGGGGGTCGAGCAGGGCGGCAAGCTGCGCTGCCATCCTTGGGGCGACGTGGGGGCTAATATTGCCAGCGGCTCCTTTCGCACGGCGGGGATGCTGGTCATGCCATGCAGTATGAGTACGGTGGGGAAACTAGCGGCCGGGCTAAGCTCTGATCTGCTGGAGCGAGCCGCCGATGTGCAGCTCAAGGAGGGCCGCAAGCTGGTGCTAGTGCCCCGCGAAACGCCTTTCAGCCTGATTCACCTGCGCAATCTGACGACGCTGGCAGAAGCGGGAGCGCGGATCGTCCCAGCAATTCCTGCCTGGTATCACAATCCTCAAACAGTAGAGGATCTGGTGGATTTTGTGGTGGCGCGGGCGCTGGATCAGTT
>RFIF01000107.1 GCA_003695655.1 Cyanobacteria bacterium J069 | reverse complement strand
TCCAACCCTCCAACCCTCCAACCCTCCATCACTCCATCACTCCCGCGCTCGGCAAATGCCAAAGACCGACGTATAGCCGTGCAAAAACGTCGTACTGCCGACGGGGCCGATTTCGCCGTTACAGAAGAAGCCGCTGACGGGGGCCTGGCTGATGTAGCGACGGAACAGCGTCGAGTCGAAGTTGGGTTTGCCGTAGAGTCCTTCGCCGCGCCCCAGGCAGGCAAACATGAGCGCTCCAGCCGCCGCGCCGCTGGCTTGGGACTGATAGCGGCGCAGCAGGGTTTCCAGGTCTTCGGCGGAGGCATCGGCATCGCGCAGGTGAAACTGAATGCGCTGCCCCGGACGCACGCGATCGCCAATTGCCACTGCCCCAGCGCGAGGATCAACCCCTAGCAGATTGCGAATCAGAAAGTCGCCCTGCTCTAGCTGCTGCTTAAACTCGCTCTGGGCAACGCCGACAAATAGCGAATGCTGAGCCAAATCGCGGTCTTCTTCACTGAGGTCTTGCAGCAGATCTTGCAGGGCTTCGAGAGGGGTGCTGTCGGTCTTAGACCCAGGCTTATCGGTTTCGGGGGCGATTTTGATCATAATGTTGCGATCGCCCTCCACCACGCGAAACGGCTGCCCAATTGGCCGACAGCCCTGGGCCACAATCGTTTCCATCACCAGATTGCCGCTCAGCGCTACGCCTACCACGCCCTCGCGATGGAGTTGCCCGTTGCAGAACAGATTGCCGCCGCCCATACCACTGCCGTCAGCCAACCCGCCCACCTTGGTGGCCCCTGGATAGGCGTAGTCCAGCCCTTGCAGCAGGTCGTTCACACCCGAAAAGACCGGTTCTGCCATCAAGATGAAGTGGGGCTGCTCAGCCGGATCAACCCCCACTAGCTCGGCCCAGGCATCGGGCGGGCTGTCCAAATCGGGCAGCTCATCGGCCGAAAAGTGAAAGGCGTGTAGCTTCACGCCTGGTAAATGGGCCAGCGTCAGGCTGAGGGCAGTCTCGCCCTCAATTTCCTGGATCTGGTCGGGAGCGACCATCCCCACCACGCCACTGCCGCCGCAGCCCAGCAGCACGGGCACGTCGATCGCCTCTTGCAGCAGGGGCAACAGGCGGGGATATTCGCTGGCAAAGGTCGATGAGATAAACACCAATCCCAAGTCGGCCGTGGTGTTGAGCTGCGCCTGCGATCGCTCAACGACTTCCCGCACCGCCGCTTCCAGAGATGGACGGGTAGATAATGCATTGACCCATCGCATGGTATCCGCCATGGGCTGTCTTCTCCCTCGTGTCGATTACAACCAGCAGGTATGCTGCGGGACGGGTTTGCGGCTGACGACGGGCGATCGCCTCCCAACACTGCCAAGTCTACCGATCGCGGCGCTGCCTGCAATTACCAGTCATAGACTAGTTAATAGACTAGTTATAGAAAAATGGTAATGCTGAATGGTTCAGTAGGGACATCCCAACCTTCAGTAACCTCCAGTAGCCTCAGTAAAAGGCGATCGCTTGCTAGCATAGAAGAGTAACTGATCTGGTCAACCAGGCCTAGCTTGCAGGTTCCCCGTCTTAAGACCTTAAGACTTTCCCGTCATACACTTGACGCTCCCTGTCCTCAGGTTACTCTAAGAAAAAGGACACATGCCTGCTATTTAGAGGTTCCTCGCACGTCTTAAACCTGTTAAACCTGGACGTTCTGTTCAGAATTTTCAACTCGGAACTTTAAAAAGTCCGACCCAACTGAAATCCGCAACCTTATAAAGCCACTGAAATCTATGAGCGATATCCAAGCCAAAATTCAACAAGAGCGCCAAGAAGCTCGTGAAGTCTGTGAAATCAATGGCGACGGCTCCCCCGTCTGTGCCGCTGCCTGGGATGCTGTTGAAGAGCTTCAAGCAGAAGCCTCTCACCAGCGTCAAAAGGAAACCGAAAAAACGTCGCTAGAGCAATATTGTGATGACAACCCCGAAGCGGCAGAGTGTCGCGTCTACGACAACTAGGTGCTGAGCCATCTAAGCGCTGAGAGCCAGGTGTGACAAATTGGAATCTCCACCTGTTAGTAGCTTTGCCGATAGGCACTGAGATGGGCACTGAGATGGGCACTGAGATGGGCACTGAGATGGGCACTGAGGCTTAGAGCAGTTGATTGCTCTACAGGTTCGGTGCCCATTGCTATTGAAGTTTTTGGAATGAACCCTGGCCTTGCAAATCACGTTTTTAGGAACTAGTTCGGGCGTCCCCACGCGATCGCGCAATGTCTCTAGCATCGCGCTCCAACTGCCGCAGCGGGCCGAAACCTGGCTATTTGACTGTGGCGAGGGCACCCAGCATCAAATTTTGCGGAGCGACATCCGCGTCAGCCAGATCACTCGCGTCTTCGTCACCCACATGCACGGCGATCACATCTATGGGCTGATGGGGCTGCTGTCGAGCATTGGGCTGGCGGGAAATCCCACCCGCATCGATGTCTATGGCCCGCCCAAGCTAGACGACTACCTGCGGGCCTGCGGTCGCTATTCCCAAACCCACTTCTCCTACCCGGTAAAGGTTCACACGGTGTCTCCGGGCATGGTTTTTGAAGATGCGGAATATGTCGTGAGCTGCGAGGCGCTAACGCACCGCGTGCCGGCCTTTGGCTATCGCGTGTCTGAGAAAGACCGTCCGGGTCGGTTTGACGTGGAGCAAGCCGCAGCATTGGGCATTCCTTCGGGACCGCTCTATGGCCGGCTCAAACGGGGGGAAGTAGTGACGCTGCCAGACGGGCGCACGGTAAATGGCGCGGATCTCTGTGGCGAGGTGCAGATTGGGCGCAAGTTTGTCTATTGCACGGACACTATTTATTGTGATGAGGCGGTAGCGCTGTCACAAGATGCCGATGTATTGGTTCATGAGGCGACGTTTGCCCATCAGGATGCAGAATTAGCATATCAGCGGCTACACTCCACCTCGACGATGGCCGCCCAGGTCGCGCTCAATGCGGGCGTGCAGCAGCTCATCATGACCCACTTTAGCCCGCGCTATGCGCCTGGAAATGCGATCGCCCTGGATGATTTACTAATCGAAGCGCGGGCGATTTTTCCCAACACTGTGATGGCGCATGATTTCTACAGCCATGAGATTGCTCGCCGTCGCCCCGCTGCCAAGCTCACATCATCGCGCCGTGCGTAAGGGGATGCGGCTGAATATCACGGACGCAGCGTGGGGCGCGTTTGGGTTAGCGACACTCGCAATATTGGGGCAACAGCCCCCAACTGCTTCAGTCCTGCTTTCTCTTTCAGGCTTAACTTTTCTCTTTCAGGCTTAACTTTTCTCTTTCAGGCTTACTATAGAGTCTGAGGTTTTGGGTATCCGTTTGGCAGGTCTACGGCATCGTCCACCCTTAATCCCAGTCTCCTTACTCGAAGCTGCCTGTGCGTCGCATTATCGCTCCTACCGATCTGCTTTGGGCCCTGATTGGCCTAGTGTTGACCATTGGCGGCACTTTTTTGCAAGCCTCCATCACTAACGCACCCTGGGCATGGGGGCAAAATGGACTGCAAACCCACTCGCTGGGCGTTTCGTTTCAGGTGGGGGC
>RFIF01000106.1 GCA_003695655.1 Cyanobacteria bacterium J069 | reverse complement strand
GCGATCGCCGCTTGCACAGCACAGCCCGGCTCCTGATCATGCCGACAATCTCGAAATCGGCACTGCGCTGCCAGGACTGCGATATCCTCAAAGGTTTGTTGCAGGCTGTCTGCCGTTGTCCAGAGCTGCAACTCGCGCATTCCGGGCGTGTCGAGCAGCAGCGCCCCACCCGGCAGCATCCAGAGCGATCGCCCGGTGGTCGTATGTCGTCCCCGACTGTCGGCAGCGCGCACGGCTTGGGTTGCCTGGGCAGACTGCCCCAACAGTTGGTTTGCCAGCGTAGACTTGCCCACGCCAGAAGAACCCAACAGCGCAACGGTCTGCCCTGGCTGTAGGTAAGGTTGCAGCGCCGCCAAACCCTGATCATGCAGGGCGCTAATGGAAACGATGGGCACCCCCAACGCGACCTCTTCCAGGGCTGAAATGCGATCGCTCACGGCTGAGCATAGATCCACTTTGTTCAGCACAATCACTGGCCGAGCGCCACTGTCCCACGTCAGCATCAGATAGCGCTCCACTCGCCGCACGTTAAAGTCCTGGTCTAGCCCAGTGACCAGGAATACGGTGTCCACGTTGGCTGCGATTACCTGCTCTGCCGTCTTGCCGCCGGGTGCTTTGCGCACAAACTCACTCTGGCGATGCAAGACGGCATGAATGGTGGCATGGTGGGCTAATGTAGGGGCGATCGCCACCCAGTCGCCCACCGCCGGAAAGTTGCGTGGACTCGTCGCCTGATGGCGAAACTTGCCA
Source organism: Cyanobacteria bacterium J069 (assembly GCA_003695655.1). GTDB lineage: Bacteria > Cyanobacteriota > Cyanobacteriia > Elainellales > Elainellaceae > Thermoleptolyngbya. The sequence goes on along the minus strand of RFIF01000106.1, from coordinate 5,419 downwards.
GATACCTCAGCCGAGAATTCTCCAGTCTCGCTATAAACCTGGTAGCTGCCGCGATGCTCTTGAACCACGCGAGCAGCCTGATAACCCTCTGCCCGATAGGGCGAAAAATAGGGCAAAAATTTGTCGCTCCAGCCTAATGCCTGAAGCGTGAATTGAGTCGTCATTGGATTTCCCTGTGATTCTGAATTATTTGAAATAACAGAGGCTCACAGAGGGCATTCCCAACGTTTGGAGTGCGGTGCCTCTAGAGCCTGTATGAATGTTCCGAAACGTGATTCCATACCGACTCAGCCATACCGCCCTCCTGGTTTAACTTCAACTTGTATTCTTATTGTAATCAACATACTACAAGATAGCAATAGGGCCAGGACTTACGCAGTTGAAACGAGTTTTATAGATCTCTGGATGATTTTTCGCGGGCGCAGCCCGCGAAAAATCATCCAACTGCGTAAGCCCTAAGGGCTTGTTTAGAAGGGCGATCGCCTTCCACTCCAAGCGCCAACCATCATTCCCAAGCATCCATAGTGCCACTCGACCACGGCCAATCGCGGCAAGAAGTCATGACCAGAAATGATGCAGTGTAGCCCTCAAAAATATTGCGCGCTAGCCGTAGCAGCCAGCGCGCAAAATCATGATTTGGGGTTGATTCAGGGATGAAACTTTCACCAACTCTGGCGCTATTGCAAATCACGCAGCATTTGGCGAATTTTTGCTCCCTGCCGCAGGTCTAGGTGTGTTGGGAAGGATACCTCAACATCGGCCGTGACGCCGCCCGCCGAGCGATTCACCAAAAACACCACGCCATCCGGAGACTGCGCATCAGAAACCCGCACATTTTCAATCTGCCCGACGAGCCGTTTCGGATCATCATCAGTCGCATGTTGACTCAGCAACAGACCCACGGGCGGTTGCGCCTGCTGCAACATCTCGATATTGGGCAACAAGTTGCCGTCCATCTCGATTCGCAGGCTGCGAGAGCTGATCTCTTTAGCAATGCCAGGATAAAATTGACCTTCCCAATAAATCTGGGCGGCCGCGTGGATTTGCTTGCGCACTTCGGTTGGCGTTGCGGGTTTGGGGTCGCGGAACGCCCGCAGCACGCCCGTCGCCAAAAACGCCAGCGACTGGAACGGGCGATCGAGTTCCGTCCGCTCTTGGGAATACCATGTTTCCACGTCAGAGTAGAGCACCAGCACCAGCGCATCACTTTGAGACTGCGACAGGTTAACAAAGTCCACCGCTACCACAACCTGCTCCTCGCTGATGGGGTCTACCCGAATCACCCGCGCATCCAAGAAGGCCCGCTTGCCAAAATCGCCTACGAGTTCAATTTCCACTGCATCCGGCAGATTTGGCCAGCTATCCAGGACGATACGCGCCCCATTTTCACTCACGTCTAGCGTTCTGCCCGACAGCGTCTCGTTGTTGTTGCCATAAATCACCGCTCCCAACTTGCGATCCAGCCGGTGTGCCCGGCGAAGCTGCGGCTGCTCGAAAGCAACTAGCAGCGCTGCAATGAGCAGTACCAGGTTAAACACACACCAAGCTGCGTTAATCATGACGGCTTCTTTAGCTTCGGGCTGAAGCACAAGCCAGAAGGGCACTGCCAGCAGCGACAGCACCAGCAGCGACACAATCACCAGGGATGCTTTAGAGGATTCAAAGTCAAAGCTGCGCTTCGTTACTTTTACCCCTTTGTCGGTCACGTTAAAGCTGCCCAGCTTGGGGTTGACTAGCGCCATAAACGTGACAATGCCGTCTTGGAACGCCATCGCATATTCAAACACTTCGTTCCAGAAGGAGAAGCGCACCGCCTTGGCCGTGACGTAGTTGGCATTGAGCGCCAGTACGATGTGCGGCAGAGCATACACCAGCGTTTCGACGCCCAGACCGCGAATCAGGTTAATCCCAAACAGCAGGTACAGCACTGGCGACAGCGCGTACATGATGCGCGGAAACCCAAAGAAGAAGTGCGTTGTGGCGGATAGATAGCAGAGCCGCTGGGGCAGCGACAGCTTGAGCTTGCGGTTAAACAGCGGGTTTTCGAGCCGCAGAATTTGCGCCATGCCCCGCGCCCAGCGCACCTGCTGACCCACATAGGACGAGAACTTTTCGGGCGCAAGACCCGCCACCATGATCTTGTCGTAGTACACCGACTCGTAGCCCAGAGAGTGCAGCCGCAGGGAGGTGTGACAGTCTTCCGTCACGGTTTCTACTGCGATGCCGCCGATGCGGAGCACGTAGTCTCGACGAATGACGGCTGCGGAACCACAGAAAAAGGTGGCGTTCCAAAAGTCATTGCCTTTTTGCACCACTTTGTAGAACAGTTCGTTGCCCACAGGGACATGACCCTGGGTCAACAGGTTGCGCTCAAAGGGGTCGGGGTTATAGAACCAGTGGGGTGTCTGCACCAGCGCGACTTTGGCGTTGTAGAAGAAGCCGACGGTTTCCTGAAGAAACTGCCTCGACGGGATATGGTCGCAGTCCAGAATGAGCACCAAGTCGCCCCGCGTGCGGCGCATGGCGGTGTTGATGTTGCCCGCTTTGGCGTGGTCGTTGTTGTCGCGCACCAGCATGGTGCAGCCGATTTCTTCGCACATGCGGCGCAGTTTTTCCCGGCGGTCGGGATACTTCCGACCGTCGTCGAGGACGTATACCCGCTTTTTCTCCTCTGGATAGTCGATCGCCAGCGCTGCGAGAGCGGTCTTACGGACGATTTCGACATCTTCGTTGTAGGTCGGGATGTAAATATCAACGTTGAACCACTGACTCTGGGGAATGGCGGCGAGGTCTACGGGCTGGCGATCGCGCAGTTTGAGCGTCTGGAAATAGGACAGAAACAGCGTGGCGATCGCATACATCTCTGCCATGAACAGCACAATACTGAACGTCGAGTTGAGCCAGCCGTCCAGGTTGAGCGTGTAGCTGGTGCGGTAATAGAGATACCGCATCGTGGTAACGATACTCAGCCATGCCAGAAACAAGTGCAAGTATTCGCTAGATTGACGATTGGTTTGTCGCTGTTCTAGCTTTACCACAGCCCAGCCCAGGGCAATGAGAATCACGGCAACCGCGCCCTGCTGCCAGATCTTCAGCGGCGTGACGATCAGCGGCGCAGACAGCACTATCAGGGAGATCACCAGCCAAAAGAGCTGAGTGCTGCGGGCCTTGGGGAAAAAGCGGTCGAACCAATTGGGCACTCTCAGCAGCCACTGCGCCATCCACGGCTGCTGGCTCGCGACGGGTTCAGTGGGGGTGGGAGACATAGAACTCGTCATGATTATCTCTCCTGACTGGGCAAGCGGTTAACGTAAATCTGCGAAATTCCGTAGAGCAGCAGCGCCATCAAGATCATCCCCGTGGGCAGCAAGAACCAATGGTCTTGGATAAAAATAGAGATGCGGCTCAGAAATCCCGTTTTTTGCACCTGCTGGGGCTGAGTTTCTTGCAAGATGTCGAGCTTGTAGGCGTAGGGATCGTTGGGAGCGGGGTTGGGCTTGTTGCGGCTGACTAATATCGTGTCGCCGTTGAGTTGAGAAAACAGGGGGTCGCGTTTAAATACTTCAGCAGCGTCCCCGAGTCCCTGGTCGTTTTGCCCCGTGATTGCCAACACAGCGCGATCGCTGCTCGTCGGCGATACCATCAGCTTGACAACGCCCTGGCTGTCGGGCAATGCCTGAACACGGCTACCGTTCCAACTGCGAGAGAACAGATTGCCCAATCCAAACCCACTCGTCTCAAACGCTTCAGGCAGTGGAAAGCGATCGCGCGTGCCAATGCCCACCAGGTTCATATCCCGCGTCTCTGCGGGCAGCGTGCCACCCGTATAGACTTGCAGGTTTACCGAACTGGCGCGGCTCAAGCGTCCGAAGCGCTCGCTCACGGCTAGCAGTGCTCTCACGTCCGCATCGCGAGGGGCGCTCGGCACCACAAACGCGGTTTCCGACAAATCTTGCGGAGCCGTAAACGGATAGCCCGTTTGCAATAGTTTCAGGTCAGGCATCCGCGTAAAGATGTCGCGTTTGAGGCTGAAGTCTGTGTCGCCGTGCAGCGTACCCCAGAGAGACTGATCTTTCGATAAGCCACACACCTCAGCAGAACGAGGATTCAGGTTAAACACCACATTGAGCTGTGAATCCGGCTGGATTAGGTCGGCTGGCAGATCCACATCCAGCGAATCGCGCCCGCCTTTGGCGGCATTTAGCCGCTTGGAGCCAATCGTGACATCATCCAACCGCACCTCAACCGTCGAGGTGCGCGGGTCAACCTGAGCGCTATAGCTATAGTCCAGCTTCATGCGGCTACCCCGCGAGAAGCGGTCATCTGGTAAAGCGCGGAAGGGAATCTGAATCGGGGGCGAGTTGGTGCCGTGTACCGTAATATCTTCAAAGTTTTGCCCGCCTGCGGTTGTCAAATCGCGTAGGGTAAAGCTGTTGCGGGTTGGCAGATAGCCGGGCCACTCGCGGGGGGCGGGCGAGGGGGCATCTGCCAGGTTGGTGACTGTCAGCACCTGCCCCGTACCAATTTGCGCTTCCTGAGTTTGCACCAAAAACTGCACAGCTTTTTGTACACCGACCGCCGAATTGCCTGTTGCCACCAAAACTGGTAGTCCGTTTTCTTTGAGCGTGGTCAGCATCAGCACACCTACTTCTCCAGGCAGCGGCGTATTGTTGCCATCCAGAAGCTGTCCATTGCGCAGGGGGAAGGGTAAAGACAACTCTGATAGTGCCGGCTGCTCGGTCGGTGTGCCTAGAATCACGATGCGATCGTTCCACTGGAGGTTGTCCAGGCTGTCGATCAGGCGCGTGTTCAACGGACGAAAATCGACCAGTCTTCCTGCCTCGGCTTGGAAAATGGCGGCGGCATTCAGCCAAGTTTCACTGTAAGTGCGGGGTCGCAGGTAGGTGATTTGGTTAGGGTCGAGGCTGAGATTATCAATAAACGGAAAGGGATAGCGGCTGAAATCTAGCGGCACGGACTGGAGCGCATAGTCCAGGATAATTTCCGAGTCAGGCAGGATCTCAGTCCAGAGGGTGGGGTCGGTGGCGACGGTGCAATCTTCGCTTGTTTGCTGCTCTGCCAGAATCGAGACCTCGTTGTAGTCTTGAATCAAGCTAGAGGGCACATCAAACACCACTTGCCCAATTTGAGACTTGGGTCGGTTGAGCGGGACGCTGCCGACGCTGGTGTCATTGACGCGCACCGTCAGGCTAGATCGATCGGAAAGCAGCGAGGGAGAGTGTTGAAACCTCAACACGAGTTTGCTGGACTTCACATCCCACTGGCGGGGACGGTTGAACCCGAGTCGCGCGGTGGGATAGACCCCTTCCAGGCGGAGGCGGTTGCCCACCACCGGACTCCGGTTGAACTTAATTACATGTTGATAAGTGGGTTCTGGCTGGGCGGTGGGTGGGTTGGC
>RFIF01000105.1 GCA_003695655.1 Cyanobacteria bacterium J069 | reverse complement strand
GCCAAGCCCTCACCTACATTCCCGCCGCCGCCTCCATCTACAGCGCCCAGCCCTATGACCAGGACAACTCGTTTCTGATCATTGGCGAGCGGCTGAATGCCAGCGGTTCCAAGAAGGTGCGGGAACTGCTGAATGCGGAGGACTGGGATGGATTGGTAGCGGTGGCGCGATCGCAAGTCAAAGAGGGCGCACATGTCCTGGATGTGAACGTGGACTATGTGGGCCGCGACGGCGAAACGGACATGCGGGAGCTGGTGTCGCGCCTGGTGACGAATGTGAACCTGCCGCTGATGCTCGACTCCACCGAGTGGCAAAAGATGGAGGCGGGCCTAAAAGTCGCAGGCGGCAAGTGCATCCTCAACTCCACCAACTATGAAGACGGCGACGAACGCTTCTTTAAGGTGCTGGAGCTGGCCAAGACCTACGGCGCGGGCATCGTCGTCGGCACGATCGACGAAGAGGGCATGGCGCGGACGGCGGAACGCAAGTTTGCGATCGCCCAGCGAGCCTACCGCGACGCGCTGGAATACGGCATTCCCGCCTACGAAATTTTCTATGACCCGCTGGCGCTGCCCATTTCGACGGGTATTGAGGAAGACCGGGAAAACGGCAAAGCCACCATCGAATCGATTCGGATGATTCGCCAAAATCTACCCGGCGTTCACATTCTGCTGGGCGTGTCCAACATTTCCTTCGGCCTCAGCCCCGCAGCGCGCATCGTGCTGAACTCGATGTTTCTGCATGAGGCGACGGCGGCGGGCATGGATGGGGCGATCGTCAGCGCCGCCAAAATTCTGCCCCTGGCGAAGATCGAGCCGCAGCATCAGGAAGTCTGCCGCCAGCTCATCTACGACGAGCGGCGGTTTGAGGGCGGGGTCTGCGTCTACGATCCGCTGACAGAACTCACCAAGCTGTTTGAAGGTGTTTCGACTAAAGATACACGCTCCAGCAGTTCTCTGGCAGATTTGCCCATCGAGGAGCGGCTCAAGCAGCACATCATCGACGGCGAGCGCATCGGGCTGGAAGACGCGCTCACGGAAGCGCTGCAAACCTACAAGCCGCTGGACATCATCAACACCTTTTTGCTGGACGGGATGAAGGTCGTCGGCGATCTGTTCGGCTCGGGGCAGATGCAGCTTCCCTTTGTGCTGCAATCGGCGGAAACCATGAAAGCTGCCGTCGCCCGCCTGGAACCCTTCATGGAAAAAGACGAAGCCGGAGACAACGCCAAGGGCACCTTCCTGATCGCCACCGTGAAGGGCGACGTGCATGACATTGGCAAAAACCTGGTGGACATCATCCTCACCAACAACGGCTATCGCGTCATCAACCTGGGCATCAAGCAGCCCGTGGACAACATCATCGACGCCTACTTTGAACACAAGGCCGACTGCATCGCCATGAGCGGCCTGCTGGTGAAGTCCACTGCCTTTATGAAAGAGAATCTGGCGGTGTTCAACGAGCGCGGCATCACCGTGCCCGTCATCCTCGGCGGCGCAGCCCTGACGCCCAAATTCGTCTACGAAGACTGCCAAAACACCTATAAGGGCAAGGTGATCTACGGCAAAGACGCCTTCTCTGACCTGCATTTCATGGACAAGCTGATGCCTGCGAAGGTGGAGGGCAAGTGGGATGATCTGCAAGGCTTTTTGGATGAAGGGGAGCAGGAGTCAGGGGTCAGGGGTCAGGGGTCAGGAAAAGAACCTGTGTCTGAGGTTCAGGCAGAATCGGAGCAGTCAACTCCTGCTGTAGCGCCAACCGTTGAGGATACGGTGAGGTCGGAAGCTGTGGCCATCGACATTCCCCGCCCGACGCCGCCTTTCTGGGGCACGCAGATTTTGAACCCAGAGGACATTTCCTTAGAAGAAGTATTCTGGTATCTGGATTTGCAGGCGCTGATTGCGGGGCAGTGGCAGTTCCGCAAGCCCAAGGAGCAGAGCCGCGCGGAGTACGATGCTTTCTTGCAGGAAAAGGCGTATCCTATCCTGGAACAGTGGAAACAGCGGGTGCTGGCGGAAAACTTGCTGCGGCCGCAGGTCGTCTACGGCTATTTCCCATGCTTATCCGAAGGAAACTCGCTGCATATCTACGACCCTGCCGCCGTGCAAAACGGCATGGTCCCACAAGATTTGCTGCCGATCGCCACCTTCAACTTCCCGCGTCAGAAGTCCCTGCGCCGCCTCTGCATCGCCGACTTCTTTCTGCCCAGAGAGCAGGCTGCTACGTTCGACGTCTTCCCAATGCAAGCGGTGACGGTGGGCGACATTGCCACCGAGTTTGCCCAAAAGCTATTTGCTGCCGACCAATACACCGACTATCTCTACTTCCACGGGCTGGCGGTGCAGGTGGCCGAGGCGCTGGCGGAGTGGACGCACGCCCGCATCCGGCGCGAGCTGGGCTTTGGCGCGGCGGAACCGGACAACATCCGCGATGTGCTGGCGCAGCGCTATCAGGGGTCGCGCTATAGCTTTGGCTATCCCGCCTGCCCGAATATCCAGGATCAGTACATCCAGCTAGACCTGCTGGGCGCTGAGCAGATTGGGCTGCACATGGACGAGAGCGAGCAGCTTTATCCGGAGCAATCGACGACAGCGATCGCCGTTTATCATCCCACTGCGAAGTACTTCAGCGCGTAGGTGGGGAGTGAGGGAGTGAGGGGGTGAGGGGGTGAGGGGGAGAGAGTTCTAATGCTTGACTCCTGACTCCTGAACCCTAACGGGTTAGGCGCAAATCAATTTGCGTTATGGCGCAATAGATTAGCAGATAGCAGAATGGATTAGCAGATAGCGAAATCTACTCTGAGGAAGCTTTGCCTTATGAACCGAGAGCATGTGATTGCATTAGTGCAAGCCCATCGCGCTCAGCTTCAGGCGCTGGGTGTGAAGTCGCTCGATCTGTTTGGCTCTGTTGCGCGGGATGAGGCGCGGGACGATAGTGATGTTGATTTTCTGGTGGAGTTCGATCGCCCAGGCGGATTGTTTCAACTGTTTCGGGTGCGTCACTATTTAGAAGATTTGCTGGGCTGCAAAGTAGATTTGGGCACGGCAGATGCCCTTAGAGAGCATGTTCGTGAACCCGTGATGAAGGATTTGCGGCATGTCATCTAGGGCGTGGGATTTGAGAATTCAGGACATTTTGGGGGCGATCGCCAGCATTCAGCGCTGCACGGCAGGCATGACGTTGGATGCTCTTATAAACAACAAAACGGCTGCAAAAGCAGTGCTGTACAACTTCCTTATCATTGGCGAAGCTTCGGCAAATGTGCCGTTAGACCTACAAGCACGCTATCCCGATATTCCGTGGCGACTTATGCAGGATATGCGAAATGTGATGGCACACGAGTATTTTCAAGTGGATGTCGAGCGGGTGTGGCAAACGATTGTAGAAGATTTGCCGCCGCTGGTGCCGCAGTTGCAGGCGATACTGGAGCAGGAGAGAGCGGGCTAAGAGGGGCGATCGCTCTATGTCCGCTATCCCTGATTGCTTGCGTCTGAGCGAGTAAGAAGTTGGCGATCGCTCTCCTGGATGGAATTAAGCGGGAATTGAGTCAGTGGTGTAGCGGTCGGCGGTTAGTGCCGTAGACTTAATGATTTTTCACATACTCTACATCGTCGAGCAGTCCATCCTGCAAAGGAAAGTCTTAAGCCAGAAGGTCACATTTTTGAGCTTTAGGAGTAAAAATTTGGGGTTTTGAGGTCACAGCTTGGAGTTTGAAAGTCGCCTCCCGTATTCAAAAGTCTAGGTTTCGTATTCCAAGCACAGATTTTAAAGATCAAAAGATGGAGTTCTAGGTCATAAGGTCAGAGTTTTACTCTTGGAAGCCAAACTTTTGGGTTCGGAACCTGAAATTTTATGTGTCAAGGCTGAGGAACGACCGACAGAGATCGATCCCATCTCGGACAAACCTCTATGGGATGTTTGATTCAGCAGTTTTGAGGTTTAATGGAGGGAGCAAAGTAAGTACATCTCCCTCGAAAAGTCCTTCATCGAAGTTCCAAGGCTAATCAAACTTTTACAAATTTCTTCCAAAAAGGAGTATTTACAGTCTATGGCTGTTGATCAAACAAAAGCAGAAAATCATGAAGAAGCGTGTGGATATGTGGGGAGGCTTCCCTAAAGTGGTTGAGAAGGTGTTTCCTAATGCGGTCGTCGTGATTGACCGTTTTCATGTGATGAAAGCCGTGAATC
>RFIF01000104.1 GCA_003695655.1 Cyanobacteria bacterium J069 | reverse complement strand
ATCTGTCACACTAAAACTCTATATGCGTATGCTAACTTAATCTGTCATTACACCTAACCCCCAACCCCCAACCCCTAATTCCGGTATTCATCCCCACAGTCGCCGATCTGGTTCAGCAAATTGCGAGACTGAGCCGTGACTTGCTCAATCTGCCGCCAGTCCGCTTCATCAAGCTGTACGTCGAATACGCGGGCATTGTCGGCTCGATGCTCAGCAATGCTAAGCCGCGCCCCCACGATAACGCCTGCCACCGCCGGCCGGTCGAGAATGGCACGCACCGCGATGTTTGCCAGGCTGACCTGATGCTTTTGGGCGATCGCCCCCAGCGTGGCCAGCAAGTCCTGAAACAGCCCCCAACCGCCCCAGGCGTCAATCATCCGCTTATACTTTTGCTGAGACACGGTTGCCAGGTCGCTCCGGCGCGGTTCCGGCTTGCCCAAATACCGCTCTGACAAAAAGCCACCGCAGAGTGTGCCGTAGGTCAGCAAATGCACGCCCCGCTCCTGGCAAAGCTTCGCCATATAGGCTTCAGGGCGGCGATCGACCAAGGAATATTGCACCTGGTTCGACACGATGCGAATGCCGCTGTCCAAAATAATCTGCAAATGCTCCGTGTCGAAGTTAGTCAGCGCCAGATGCCGAATTTTGCCCTCGGTTTGCAAATCGGTCATGTGTTTGAGCGCGTCGAGATAGCCCCGATCGCGATAGTCCCACCAGTGAAACTGGAGCAGATCCAGACAAGGCGTGTCCATCCGCTGGCGCGAGACGTTGATGTTGCGCTCCACAATGTCGCGGGTCATCGGGCCGGGACGTGGCACCCACTTCGTAAACGCCTGGACTTGCGACAGCGCAGCAGGCCCCCGCGTAGCGACAAGCTGTTGCCGAAACGCGCCGATAAAGTCCTCAGCAGGGCCATAATGATCCGCCAAATCCCACGTCGTGTAGCCCGCATCGAAATAGTCAATCATACTGGCGATCGCCCCTTCTGGGTCAATTTTGCCGTGCGCCCCCGACACCTGCCACAGGCCATTCAGCAGGCGGCAAATCGTCAAATCTAGGGTGAACTGGAAACGGCTAGAGTCGGATAGCAGCATAGGGAAAGAATTGGGTAAAAGGCAAAAGGCAAAATAGAACGCTGACTGCAAACCGCCAAGCCCCGTAGAAAAGATCCGCCTAAATGTATAATAGATAACTTTTCAGAATTTCTATACTGGAACTATTAGGGTGTGAGTTTGTGACTTATAGATACACCTTAAATTTTGACCCCTGATCTTAAAGTTTTGTAGATTTTGAGCTGCCAGTTTTGCTGTAGATTCCGGCGTTGCTGAATCGGTCTATGAAATAGTTTCTGAGAGCCTTGAGGCTCTGTCCTCAATCCGACGAAATCATAGCGTCATTCAGCAACGCCTAGATTCCCTCCGCAGATTTCCCCAGCAGATTCTCCGGCAGGTTTCAGGGACAGGGTGCCAACCATCTGGCGATCGCGCTTTAATTTTCACCCTAATCAGGTTTATGACCACTGAGCAATTTTATGCGTTGCTGCCGCCTCTAAAGCGGTTTGCCGACCTGACGGATTTCGGGCAGTTTGCGCCTGTGCCATCTGATTGGTACATTCTAATTACCGACGTGGTGAATTCAACGCAGGCGATCGCTGCCGGCCGCTACAAAGCCGTAAACCTAATGGGCGCAGCCTGCATCATCGCCGTACTCAACGCGGTCGATCGCCTAGAGCTGCCTTTCGTTTTTGGCGGCGATGGCGTTTCTATGCTCGTGCCCGGTTCCGTGCTAGAACCTGCCCGAACCGCGCTGCTAGCCACCCGCACCCTGGCAAAGCGAGTATTTAACCTGGATCTGCGTGTGGGCGTGGTGCCCGTTTCGCATGTGGAAACGACCACGACCACGCTGCGGGTCGCCAAGGTGCAGCTTACCCCAACCTATCACCAGGCCTGCTTTGCGGGCGGTGGCGTCACCTATGCCACCGATCTGGTTAAACAGCGGGGTGAGGATAATCCCTATCGGATCGATGTCTACACAGAGGCTCCCAGTGATTTTTCGGGGCTGGAATGTCGCTGGCAAGACATTCCCAGCCCTACGGGGCAAACCATCAGCCTAATTGTTTCCAGCCTGCCCAGCAGTCCCAAGCCCAGCAGCCACGTCTATCGCGACTTTTTGGTCGCCCTGTCCGATATCTATGGCTCTGACGAGTGTCTGCGCCCGGTGCGCCCCAACACGCTGAGCCTATCGTTTAACCCCAAAAAACTGCTGTATGAAACTCGCCTGCGGGCTTTAGAAGGGCGATCGCCCCACAAACAACCGCCCTCACAACCGCTCTCACAACCGCTCTCAGCGCCCGCCGCCAAGCAACCCTGGCAACAAGCCCTCTATCTCAGCAGGGTTTATTTGGAAAATATGCTGGGTGCGGGGCTGATGAATGCGCGGCTGACGGTGGACACTGTAGATTGGGGCGACTACAAAGCATCCGTCGCCGCCGCCACCGACTATCAGAAGTTCGACGATGCGCTGCGGATGGTAATCACCAGCACTCCCGCCCAAACCCACCAACTGAACGGCTATCTGGAGGGCCGATTTCGCTCAGGCGAACTAGTCTATGGCACACACATTAGCGATCGCGCCTTGCTCACCTGCATGGTCTTTGAGCGCAACGGTCGTCATGTGCATTTCGTCGATGCAGCGGATGGAGGATATACCCAAGCGGCGATCGCCCTCAAAGAAAAGCTGCACCGCAAAACCCAAAACTGGAAAAGCTATACTCGACTCGCTCAGAGCACCTCAGCCCGCAGGCGTGCCAGCGGCAAACTCAGCAGCTTGCGCGGCCCTGACACATAGGCCCGCTTGCGAAACACGTCATAGCGGTTGCGCTCGATCGCATCCAAAATTTGCCGATAGAGCATCAGCGCCGACCACACCGGGAATCGGGCATCGCGACTGAGTAAGCCAACCCCACTTTCCGCCTGCACAAAAAACTTCCGCGCCCGCTGAATTTGGAACTTCATCAGCTCCCGCCAGCGTTCATCCACCACCCCTTCAAACAAATCTGCTTCGCTGTAGTTAAACAGTGCCAGGTCTTCCAGCGGCAAATAGATGCGGCCGCGTCGGGCATCTTCGCCTACGTCGCGCAAAATATTGGTCAACTGGTTGGCAATGCCGAGGGCGATCGCCTCCTGGGTTGGATCGACCAGCCCGCCCTTACTCCACGGAGCCGTGCGGCGGTTGTCGTCTACACCCATCACCGCCGCCGACATCAGCCCCACCGTACCCGCCACTCGATAGCAATAGAGTTTTAACTCTTCAAAGGTTTCATAACGGCTGCGATACAAGTCCATCCGCTGCCCTTCGATCATGTCGCGGAAGGGCTGGATGTCGAGCGGAAAGCGCTCCAGCGTATCCACCAGCGCCACATCCACATCTTCCAACGGATGCCCCGCAAACAGGGTTTCCAGGTTTTCTTCCCACTGATCCAGCGTTTCATCTGTTGTATAGGCTGCCTCTGCCCCGTCTACCAGTTCATCCGTGCGCCGACACCAGACGTATATTGCCCAGATCGCCCGCCGCTTTTCTTCCGGCATCAGCAACGTCCCAAGATAAAACGTCTTGGCATATTCCTGAGTGATCTGGCGACAGCGCTCATAGGAATCGTCCAGAGATATCAGGACGGTTTTGCAGGAAGGCTTCGGCAGTTGCAGCATTACATCGCAGGGCTGGAGGAATACAGTTAAACCTATCAGTAATCCGTCACCTGCGGCTCATTTAGAACGATTAGCATTCCAGAAATGAGACCGCTGAAGTGATTTAGCGGGCTGAAGTGGCCATCAAATCAGACGGCGCAGAGTCCGCAGGAGCAGCCGGGAACCGCTGGGCGATCGCCTCGGCCGCTTGCTTACCCGATAGCACTGCACCCTCCATGCTGCCCAAGTAGCGCTGCATGGTGTAGCTTCCGGCCAGGAAGAAGTTGTCAATCGGCGTTGCCTGATGCGGTCGGCAGGCCTGGGTTCCAGGCGCAGCCGTATAGACCGAGCGCGGCGTCTTCACTATCTTATGCTTTAATAGCGTCGCCGCCTGGTCGCCACCCAAATCATCCGGGAAGAGTTTTTTCAGCTCTTCCAGCGTTGCTGCCAGAATTTCATCCTCAGACTTGTCAATCCAGTCCTTCGCTGGAGCCAGCACCAGCTCCAGCATCGAGCGATCCGGATCGGCATACTCGCGGCAGGTGTTGCTCATGTCCGCATAGACGCTGAGCAGGGGCGATCGCGAAAACAGCAGTTGATCCACATCCGTCAGCTTGCGGTCAAACCACAAGTGAATGTTGATCACAGGCACCCCTTCCAAGGCTTGCATCTTTTGGAAGAATTCCAGCTTCGTCCACGGCTCCGGCATCAGCACCTTCATCACATCTACCGGCATCGCCGATACGTAAATGTCCGCCGTCACCACCTCATCCGGCGCACCATCCAGCCCGCGCACCGCAAAGCCGCTGACCGTGCCATCTTCATTCAGCAAAATCTGCTTCAGCGGCTTCTTCAGCAGCACCTCGCCGCCCCGCTCCGTCACATAGTCCACCATCGGCTGGCACAGACGCTCCGGCGGCGCACCATCTAAAAACGCCACCTTCGAGCCATAGCGCTCCTGCAAAAAGCGGTTCAGCGCTGTCAGCGGCACCGTCGCCGACACATCTTCAGGGTTGATGAACGTCAGCGCCTTCGACGCCGCCACAAAGATATCGCTGTTTACTCGCTCATCCACGCCTTGCAGCCGCAACCACTCCAGCAGTGAGTATTGATCCATCTTCTCTACATACTGCTGACCGCGCACCACCGCTGGCAGCAGCCCAATGGCAAAGCGGATCTTCTGGTTCCAGGTCAGCATGTCGTTGTTGCGGAGAATCGACATGATCACATTGAAGGGAGCGGGGATATCCGGCACATCAAACCGCGACAGCACCCCCGGCTTTTCTGGCTGGTTAAAAATCAGCGTGTGCTCCTTCCATTGCAGCCGATCCTCTATGCCCAACTCCTTGAATAGCTGGAGCATGTTTGGATAGGCCCCAAAAAACACATGCAGACCGGTTTCATACCAGTCGCCATCGGCATCCTTCCAGGCGGCTACCAGCCCACCCAGCACATCCCGACTTTCCAGCACGACCGGCGTGTGCCCTGCGTCTACCAGATACTTGGCGCAGGCTAACCCCGCCAATCCTCCCCCTGCGATCGCAACCCGCATGTGCGCGTTATCCTCTGAAATACCGAATTACACTAGCTCTCATTATATGTTGCAAACTGTAACAAAACGCGCATCAACAGGCATTTTCCCGAGATTGTTCGCTTGAAAAACGCGTTTGAGACCGGCCCAGTTTGCGACCGTTCCAAAAAATCAGCCAAAGAATAAATGGCTCTCTGGCTGAATATTAATCTCTAGAGGCACTGCTTGCGGCTCCGCCGTCAGAGCAAACAAGATGGCATCGGCCGCAGTCTCCGGGCGCAGCATCTTGGTGCGATCGACTTTGAGGCTCACGCTATCCCAAAAAGGCGTATCTACTCCGCCAAAGTAAAACAGCGTGAACTTTACCCCAAAGCGCTTTAGCTCATCGGCCATGCACTTGCTAAAGCCCACCACACCAAACTTTGAGGCGCAGTAGGCCGCCGCCATCGCCATCGGGTGCTGACCCAAGATACCGATTACGTTGCAAATATGCCCCGCCTTGTGTTCCTTCATCACGTTGGCCGCCGCCTGACAGGTATAGAAGCTGCCCTTCAGATTCAGATCTAGCATCGCGTCCAGGTCAGCGGGTTCAATCTTGTTGTACTGCTTCAAAATGCCTGCGCCCGCCGCATTTACCAGCACATCGACCCTACCAAACTGAGCGATCGCCTGTTGCATCAGCGCCTCTGCCTGGAGCGGGTCGGTGATGTCAGTTGGCACTGTCAGCACCCCGCCCGCTGCGCTGCCCAGAGACTGAGTAAGCTGATCGAGGCGATCGCCCCCCCGCGCCGCCAGCACCAGCGACGCCCCCAGCGGTGCTAGCTTCTGCGCCAGCGTCGCCCCAATTCCCCCCGT
>RFIF01000103.1 GCA_003695655.1 Cyanobacteria bacterium J069 | reverse complement strand
GTACTGGGGTGGAACTGGTTATTTCTCTGGGTGTGAATATACTGGGAAGCGAGCTACTGCGCTGCTTTTGAGCCTATGCAAAATTCCCCGCCCCGCAGCCGTCAAGCCCTTCTCAGACAGCAAAAGCAAGCTGCCTTTGTCGGGCGGCATGAAATTATTACCCAGTTTCGGGAGAATGTGAGGCGTTCCCCGGAGAAATGGTGCTTTCTATATAACCTGTATGGGCAGGGCGGTGTGGGCAAAAGCACGCTGTCCCGGCAGTTTCGCCAGATTGCAGAAGAGGCGGGGTTCGGCACGGCGCTGACTAACGACGACCAGACCAGCGTGCCAGAGTCACTGGGAGAACTGGCCGCCCAGCTAGAGCAGCAGGGACACCGGCTGAGCCAGTTTACTGAGCGCTACCGCGTCTATCGCCAGCGCAAGCAAGAACTGGAAACCGACCCCGACGCACCCCAGGGATTTTCAGCGTTTGTGGGGCGCACTGTGGCTAAAGCAGGGCTGGGACTGATGAAGCAGGTGCCCGGTAGCGGAGCCGTAACCCCATTTCTAGATGAAGACAGCCTGGTGTCGCAGGCGGGCGAGTGGTCGGCATTTGTGGCTCGCAAGCTGAGCAACAAAGACGAAGTGGAACTGGTG
Source organism: Cyanobacteria bacterium J069 (assembly GCA_003695655.1). Lineage (GTDB taxonomy): Bacteria > Cyanobacteriota > Cyanobacteriia > Elainellales > Elainellaceae > Thermoleptolyngbya. Next base: position 3,862 of record RFIF01000103.1, on the reverse strand, counting down.
CAGGAACCCGTCAACGTGCTGACGCCGCTGTTTCTGCAAGATTTGCAAAAACTGGCTGCGAATCGCAACCTGCTGCTGCTGTTTGACACCTATGAACGCACGTCCGAGTTTCTGGATCGCTGGCTGCGCGAGGTGCTGGAAGGGAAATATGGCGAGTTGCCCTGGAACGTGATGCTGGTGGTGGCGGGGCGGGATGCGCTGGATCGCAATCGCTGGGCAGATTACGAAAACGCGATCGCCCGCATTTCGCTGGAGCCGTTTACCGAAGCAGAAGCGACCCAATATCTCCAGAACCAGGGCGTTACTAACCCACAGGTGATCGAGGTGATTTTGCGCCTGTCGGGACGGCTGCCGCTGCTGGTGTCTATGCTGGCGGCCCAAAGCCCCAACGACCCCAGCCAGATTGGCGACCCCAGCGGCACGGCAGTCGAGCGATTTTTGCAGTGGGTAGACGACCCCAAGCGCCGACAGGTGGCGCTAGATGCAGCCCTGCCCCGTCTGCTAAACCAGGATATCCTCTCAGTGCTGGTGGAAGAGGCGGATGCAGCGGCGCTGTTTGGCTGGCTCAAAACCATGTCCTTTGTGGAGGAGCGCAGCAGCGGCTGGGTGTATCACGATATCGTCCGGGGGCAGATGCTCCAACACAATCGCCTGACCTCGCCCCAGCACTGGGCAAAACGGCACCGCAATCTGGCCGACTATTTTGAACAGCAAAAAGCGCCCCACCAAACCGACGACGAGCGCCACTGGACAGATCCGCTGTGGCAGCAGCCCGCGCTGAATGCGCTCTATCACCGACTCTGCGAATCGGTGCCTGCCTATTTGCCTACAGCCATTAATCAATTTCTGGTGGCCTTAAAGAATAATTACAGCTTTGCCGAAGAGTGGGCGGCCATCATCGCTGCCGCCGAGCAAGCCACTGCGTTTCCAGGGTCGAGCTGCTGGGGCGATCGCCTGGTCAACGGCTTATGCGCTTATGGCGAAAACCGCTATGACGAAACTCTGGGCTTATTTAACCAACTGCTGGATTATCCATCGCTAGAACTCCAATGGCGACCCGTGGCTTACAGTTGGCGTGAGGAAACCTATCGATTGATGGAGCGCTATGAGGAGGCGCTGAAGGACTTTACTCAAGCCATTGAACTTAACCCGAAATGGGCTTGGGCGATCGCCAGTCGTGGTCAAACCTATCAAGCAATGGAGCGCTATGAGGAGGCGCTGGTTGACTTTACTCAAGCGATTGAACTTAACCCGAAATATGTCTGGGCGATCGCCAGTCGTGGTCAAACGTATCGAGCAATGGAGCGTTATGAGGAGGCGTTGACCGACTTTAATCAAGCCGTTGAACTTGACCCGAAAGCCGATTGGGCGATCGCCTGCCGTGGTCAAACCTATCGAGAAATGGAGCGCTATCAGGAGGCACTGGCAGACTTTACTCAAGCGATTGAACTTGACCCGAAATATGAGTGGGCAATTTCTCGGCGTGCAGAGATTTACGGATTGCTCAAGTCCTATGGACAGGCTTGTGAAGATTACAGTAGAGCGATTGAGCTTGACCCAGAAAATGATTGGCATCCTTGCTGCCGAGGGCTGATGTATCTGGCGATAAATCAAGCCGCCCTGGCCAAGCCTGATCTGGAACGGGCGATTCAGCTTGCTCAGCAGAGGTATGATCGAGATGCGACGGATTTTCGGAACACCTTTAACCTGGCGATTTATTGTCTGGCGGATGGCGATCTGGAGCAATCGAAACATTTTTATCAAGATGCTTTTTCTGCCAAGCAGCCGCCGAGCGATCGAATTCGAGAGGCAATTGGAGACTTAGAGATATTTCTGGCTATTTTTCCAGATCATGCCTGGGCCAAGAAAGTGAAAGCAGCGCTGGAGAAGCGGCTGTAGGAGCGATCGCATCTCAAAGGGTGGGAGGAGTGGGGGCGATCGCCAGCGAGAGAATCCAGTAGGGTTTGAGTGTAGTAAACTAGCACTAGTGCAGCACTCTAACTAACTAAAAATTAGAGTCATGCTTTCCAAAATTACTCTGTTAATCATATTTATGTTCAGCGTAGATAAAACTGCTTTTTCCGTTGTGTCTCTATTCGACGATTCCGATGAGACGCAATACTGGCGCTCAAAAACACCCCATGAGCGGTTGCAAGCAATAGAGCAGATGCGACAGGTTATTTATGATTACAAGCCTTCTACCGTCAGATTTCAAAGATTTTTTGAGATTGTTGAATTCAAAACAAGTTGAGTATTTATTAATTGGCGGCTATGCAGTTGGCTATTATGGCTATGCCCGCGCAACCGCCGACATCGATATCTGGATTGCAATCAATCCAGAAAACGCTCAAAAAGTAGTGGATGCAATTCGAGAGTTTGGATTCAATGTAGAGGGGCTAACCTCAGAGCTATTTTTGCAACCCAACAAAGTTGCTCGTATGGGGGTTCCTCCATTTAGGATTGAAGTTCTGACTACCATTTCTGGGGTGTCTTTTGAGGAATGCGGCGTTGCTGAATGACGCTATGATTTCGTCGGATTGAGGACAGAGCCTCAAGGCTTTCAGAAACTATTTCATAGACCGATTCAGCAACGCCAGGAATGCTACGCAGAGAAGACAGTCGATGTGCTGGATGGTGTTGAGGTAAACATCATTAGCTTGAAAGATCTAAAGCTTAATAAGCAGGCTAGCGGCAGGCTGAAAGACCTCAATGACTTAGAAAACCTGGAATAGGGCAAAGATGTCATTCTGAATAGAATCTTGGCTTGTGGCTTGAGTGATGAAAGCGCCTTACAGCAAGTTCTACATCTCTCCAGAAGACTATTTGGCGGGCGATCGCCTCAGCCCGACTAAGCATGAATATCGCCGAGGACAGGTCTACGCGAGGGAGGCTGCGAAAAAGTCCCACATCATTCTGGCGAGTAACCTAACCACGCTGCTGAATGTGCATTTGCAAGATTCGCCCTGTTTGGTGATGTCGTCGGATATGAAGGTGCGGCTGGAGGCTGCCGACTGCTACTACCCCGATGTAGTGGTCACTGGCGACGAGCGCGACCTGTCCACAACCGAAGATTTCATCCGCTTTCCAACGTTGGTCATTGAGATTCTGTCAGATTCCACCGCTGCGTTTGACCGGGGCGACAAGTTTGCCGATTATCAGACCGAGCCGACCCTGCGCGAATATGTGTTAGTGAATCAGTCTGAAATGGCGCTGGAATGCTGTGGGCTGACTGCCGAGGGGCTGGGTTGGGCAGCGCTACGGCGTGGGCGACACGATGCGCTTTGAGAGCGTGGGGCTGGAGTGTGCGATCGCTACCATCTACCAAAAAGTGCCAGGATTCTTGGAGAGATGAGGGATGAAGGAGGGGCGATCGCCCTCGCCTCTAGCGCTTCGTGCCGTTCGGGGTTAATTTAGGACAAAGCTCGACCTTTATCCCATTTCCCTTCTCCCCCTTCCCCACGCCCTATGAACCTCCCAAATGCGCAGGTCTATCCCGTGATTTGGCAAGACGATCACGTCTGGCTGATTGACCAAAATCGGCTGCCGACGGAATATGACCTGGTGCAGATTAGCCGCAGCGACGATATGGCGATCGCCATTAAAACCATGATCGTCCGGGGTGCGCCCGCCATCGGCGTGGCGGCGGCCTACGGCATGTATTTGGGGGCGCGGGAAATCGCGACGGGCGATCGCGACGAGTTTTTGCAAGCGCTGGAGTCGGTGGCGGCAAAGCTGCGGGCGACGCGGCCGACGGCGGTGAACCTGTTTTGGGCGACGGAGCGGATGCTGAAGGTGGCGCGGCAGACCATCGGCCCGGTTGACTATCTAAAAACCACGCTGCTGCAAACGGCGCAAGCGATTC
>RFIF01000102.1 GCA_003695655.1 Cyanobacteria bacterium J069 | reverse complement strand
TTGCCGACGTGCTGATCGAGCGGGCGGGGGCGGGGGTGGGGGTGCAGCTTTTGCTTGACCACCAGGGCACCGCAAAAATGCCGGAAGAATACTGGGAGCGGCTGGTGAATGCGGGTATCGAGGTGCGGTTTTTTCGGCCGCCCAACTGGCGATCGCCCCTGGAATACAACTCGCGATCGCACCGCAAGCTGTTATTGATCGACGGCCAGCAAGTGCTGATCGGCGGGATGGGCGTCTCCGACCATTGGGACGGCACCGAGTTTGACCATGACACCGCGCCCTGGGCAGAATTTGAAATCGCCTATGAAGGAGAAGTGGTGAACCTGCTGCAAGGTAAATTTCTGCAAAACTGGGCCGATACCGGGGGCGATCTGGATCTGGCTCAGGAGATTAGCCCCGTGCAGACCGAGGGCGCGGTGCCGCTCTACATCACCAGCGACACCTCCACGCTGAGCGAGTCGTCGATTCGGCTGCTGGTGCAACTGAGTGCGCTGGCGGCGCGCGATCGCCTCTGGCTGGGCAGCCCCTACTTTATTCCTGATGGCAACATCACCCAGGCGCTCATCCGCGCCCGCGAGAATGGCGCAGAGGTGCGCGTGCTGACGATGAGCGACGCCACAGACAAACAAATGGTGCACCTGGCAGCGCGGGAGCTATACGGCACCTTGCTGCGGGCAGGCGTGGAAATTTGCGAATATCAGCCCAGCATGATGCACGCTAAATTGATGCTGGTGGATCAAGATTGGGTCAGCACGGGCAGCGCCAACCTCGACCCGCGCAGCTATTTCCACAACGACGAGCTAAACATTTCTGGCTCTTATCCTGAACTGGCCCAGGAAGTCGAGCAGTTCTTTATTACCGCGATCGCCGATAGCAAGTGCCTCACCTACCCCGAATGGCAAAACCGACCCCTCACCAAAAAACTCGCCGGACGAGTAGCGCTCCTGTTCAAGAACCTGCTGTGAGAAGTCAGGGGTCAGGGGTCAGGGATCAGGGATTAGGGGTCAGGGATTGGGGGTCAGCGGGCGTCCGGGTTTGGTCATGGGTGCTGCTGGGGTTGGGGCTGGCGGGTGGCATTGCCGGGTGCGATCGCCCCGTTGCCGAAGCGGGCAGCCCGGCCGATTTGCCAGCCCCGCCGCCCGCCTTGCAATATCGAATGACCTCGCTGCCCACGGCGGATGTGTATGGGGTGACGCTGGCGGCCAACAGTCTGTTTGAAGTTGTGGTGGACGTGGCAGATGGGCTGCAACCCCTGCCTGAGTTCATCGTGCAGCCCGGAACAGCCGCCGTGATTAACGCAGGCTTTTTTGACCCGGCAAATGGGCTGACCACGTCCTACGTTGTGCAAAATGGGCAGATCGTCGCCGACCCGCGCCAAAACGATCGCCTCATGCAAAACCCCAGCCTCACGCCCTATCTGCCCAAAATCCTGAACCGCTCGGAGTTTCGTCGCTATCGCTGCGGAGAGGCAGGACAAGAACTCGACCGATATGCGATCGCCCGCCACGCCGACCCCGTCCCTCCCCACTGCACCCTGCAAGACGCCATCGGCGGCGGCCCGCGCCTGCTGCCAGAGATGACGCTAGAGGCAGAAGGCTTCACAGACCCCGCCACCGGCCGCGATGCCATCGGCAGCACCCAGCAAAACGCCCGCTCTGCCGTGGGCATTTTGCCGAATGGCGATGTGGTGATGGTGATGGTGGCGCAGCGACCCAGCGCCCCGACCGCTTCCGGGCTGTCGCTGGGAGAACTGGCAGAATTTTTGCGATCGCTCGGCGTGGTAGAGGCGATGAACCTGGACGGCGGCAGCTCCACCTCGCTGTATTACGTGGGCAACACGGTCTTTGGCAGGGTCGATGCGCAGGGGAACGCGATTCAGCGTCCGGTGAAGTCGGTACTGCGGGTTAGAGAAAAGGGAAACGGAAGGATGAGGGATGACGGGTGAATGGGGCGATCGCTTTCACCCCAACACCCCATCACTTCAACACCCCATCACTCCAACACCCCATCACTTCAACACCCCATCACTCCAACACCCCATCACTCCACCTGTGATCTCCACCTGTGATCTCCATCACGCGATCGCCCCTGTTCTATCACGTTCAGCCACCGGATGGGTCACTTAATCTGACAGGAAGAATCACGCGATCGCCCCCCGCGCTGTCACTTCTCAAAACCGAGAAATCCCCGATATTAAGAACATCCTGAATCGCTTTACGTTCCTGAAAACGTCACTGTTTCTTAAAACCTTTCACGAGCTATGCTTCCGTCTATGAGCCTACTTCCCGGTGCAATCGCTGAACTGTTTGCCCAAGTCAGCGTCACAGGTGTCCTCACCCTGGCCGACCGCTACGGGCTACTCGCTGCGATTCTCGAAGATTCCCTTACCGAAGATGAGCGCCGCGCCATCAACCGCGTCTTGCGCGCCGTGTGTCGGGGCGATGTCCACGTTGTCGATGAACTCTCTGTCGTCCTGTAAAACGGGTGATCAGAGAAGGGATATTTAAGACGGTTAGGTGAAACGCCTGCACTAGCCAACGCTTTAAATCTTGAGTTAGCAGGCGTCCTTGATCTACTCTAATTTGGCTTGTGGGTAGTTTTTGCCTCGCGCCTCCGGCCCAAAGTTACCTCGCGGTAGACCCGTTTGATGAATTGGCGATCGCTCGTCGCAGTACCCGCCGCCGCATCACCGCCCGCTGTCCAACCGATGCTCAACCAACGCAGCAGTGGGCAGGGGTCAGGCGCAAGTCAAGTATTCTCAAGTCTAAGTATTCTCAAGTCTAAGTATTCTCAAGTCTTCTAATGACGCCGCCGCCTTTCTGCTGAACCCCAACGGGTGTCGCCGGGAGGCGGTTTCTGCTGTGATCGCCGCTGCCGATCGCCGAAACCTGCGACCGAATCCCTAAAAAGCGTTCCGCAGGTGTAATCACCCTTTACACTTTCAGATAAGCAGAAGTGAGCAGAAATCGCAGATGTGCTGTTTGGGAGGTTTGGTCGAATGAAACTGGTGGAGCTGCTGGCCACGTTGCCCGACGAACTGAGTCTGCCTGAGCATGGGGCTTTGGCGCAAGAGGTGACTGGCCTGGCGACTAACTCTCATGCGTGCAAACCCGGAAACCTGTTTATCGGGATGCCAGGAACGCGGGTGGATGGCGGCGAGTTTTGGCAGAGTGCGCTGGCGGCAGGGGCGATCGCCGCTGTGGTGTCAGAAAGTGCCATTCTCAAAAAGCCGCCCACTCCAGCCGATTGTATTATTTCCGTGTCTGACGTGGCGCGGGCATCGGCGCGGCTGGCGGCAGCCTTCTACGGCTACCCCGCCCAAGCAATGAAGCTAATCGGCGTGACGGGCACCAACGGTAAAACCACCACCACACATCTGATCGAGCATTTGCTGGCGCAGGTCAACTTGCCTGTGGCGCTGTTGGGCACGCTTTACACCCGCTGGCACGGACATCAGCAAACCGCGCTTCACACCACACCCTTTGCCCTGGAGTTGCAAGGGCAACTGGCAGCAGCGGCCGCAGCGGGTTCCGAATATGCCGTGATGGAAGTGAGTTCCCACGCGCTGGCTCAGGGGCGAGTGCTGGAATGTCCGTTTGAGGTGGCGGTGTTTACCAACCTGACGCAAGACCACCTGGACTATCACAAAGACATGGAGGACTACTTTGCCAGCAAGGCGCTGCTGTTTAGCCCTGGTTATCTGCAAGGGCGGGCCGTGGTGAACCGGGATGCCCCCTACGGCCAGCGGCTGGCAACGTCGCTGTCAGAGCGGCTGGACGGCAGATCTGTCTGGACTTATAGCACGCAGGATGCTGCTGCGGATTTGTGGACGAGTGACCTGGTGTATGCGTCGGCAGGGGTGCAGGGAATACTGCATACGCCGCTGGGCGATATGCCCTTTACTTCGCCGCTGGTGGGCCAGTTTAACCTGGCCAATGTGCTGGCGGCGGTGGGGGCAGGGCTGCATCTGGGTCTAGACTTGGCGGCGATCGCCCAGGCCCTCGCCACCTTTCCGGGTGTGCCCGGCCGCGTCGAGCAGGTGCAGGTGTCGCCAACGCAGGACATCAGCGTGATTGTAGACTATGCCCACACGCCCGACAGCCTGGAAAACCTGCTAAAAGCGTCGCGCCCGTTTATTCAGGGACGGATGATCTGCGTGTTTGGCTGCGGCGGCGATCGCGATCGCACCAAGCGTCCCAAAATGGGGGCGATCGCCGCTGAGCTGGCTGACTGGGTGGTCGTCACTTCCGACAATCCCCGCACCGAAAATCCAGAGCAAATTTTGCAAGACGTGGTGGCAGGGATTCCCGATCGGGTGCAGCCCACCGTAATGGGCGATCGCGCGGCCGCCATTCGCACCGCAATTTTGCAGGCCCAACCCGGCGACGGCGTGCTGATTGCGGGCAAAGGCCACGAAGATTATCAAATTCTTGGCACCGAAAAAGTCCACTTCGACGATCGCGAACAGGCTCGCGAGGCCCTGACGGCGCGTCTTTCGCTGAAGGAAACCTGATGGGGAAAGGCGATCGCCAGCCCGTTTAAACTACCGTGTCTCTCCTCTAGGCTAGATTTTCCTTTTCATAAAAACTGGAAAATATCTAGATAAGCAGATAGATTCAAAGTCAGGGAATCAGATTTTGGGCTTTGTGCCTCATCTGGACTGAGTCTGCTCCGATGCATCGAGTGCTCACCCCATGGAATTTCACTCCCATGAAGTCGCCCCGCTCCCACGAAGCTTCGCTCTATGAATTGGCCCTTAGTTCAGAGCAACCGCTCCATCCACTCCAAGTTAGCCCGACCACGTTCAAGTCGATGCTCGCTGCGGTCATCGATTTGCTAGTGGAAGAGCATCTGCCAGCAACTCTCTGGCTCAAGTTTCCCAAGGGTGAAACCTGGGAAGCGGAAATCGATCGCTATTGCGCCAGCGCCACTGCTCCCTATACGCTCTACACCCTGGGCAGCGGGCCAGACGACCTGGTGGCGGAGACGGGTGCCACGACTGAGTTGGGGCAGACTTCACGCTTAGAACATTCGCGCTTAGAGCGTTCGCGCTTAGAGCAAGTGTCGGATATGACCGCTGCTGAGTTGTCGACTGCTGTCGGCGAACCCGTCGGTGGCCCTGTTGGTGGCCCCGTCGGTGGCAACCTGGCAGAGTCCCAGTTGCCTGTGCCAGAGTCCAAGCCTGCGTCGCTGAGTGTCGCTGCTCAATCCCAGCGAATTGCGCTGCCGCTGGGTACAGAAACCCAGTTCAAACGGGAATACCTGCTGCTGGTGATGACGGAAGAGTTTTGTGGGCTGATTTTGGCCCATCGTCCCCGCTCGGTGCGTCCGCCAAAACCAGAGGGTAGCGCTGCTGAGCGATCGCCCTGGCTCGAAGAACTGGTGCCCAGTCCTGAAGAAGAAGTGGAGCGGCGACATCCGCTGCTGGCTATTTACTCGTTTGAGGCAGACACCATCCGCCGGGTGCTGGTGGGGATTCAAGAGGCGATCGCCCCGGCGGCGGCTCCCGAAGGGGTTCGCTCTGACTTGGAAGCGCTGGTAAGTCACTGGGAAGAATGGGTGCTGCCTGCGGCCGACATCGCGCCCAACCCCCGCATTGCTGGGCAACTGCTGGCAAAGCAATTGCAAATTCAAGAAGACATGTGGCACAGCACGGCGATCTATCGCCGACAGGCAGAAACCGCCTCCGTCCTGCAAATGGAGAATGAGGCGCTACAAAATGCCATTCGCCTGAAAGATGAGTTTCTAAAAACGGTGGGTCAAGAACTGCGAACGCCGCTGGCCACTATGAAAACTGCCCTCAGTTTGCTAAATTCACCCAACCTGAAGCCGCCGCAGCGCCAGCGATATATGGACATGCTGACGCATGAGTGCGATCGCCAGAGTTCGCTGATTACCAGCGTGCTGGAACTGGTGCAACTAGAAAATGTCGATAACGCATCCGTGATCCAGCCGCTCCGCCTCAGCGACGTGGTGCCCGGTATCGTCAGCACTTACCAGCCCCTGGCGCAGGAAAAGGGTATTCTGTTGGCCTACACTGTGCCACAAGACCTGCCCGCCGTCTCTTGCACAACTGGCTGGCTGCGGCAAATTCTAATTAACCTGCTGCACAACGGCATCAAGTTTACGCCGAAGGGCGGTCGAGTGTGGGTGTTGGCCAAGCCGCAGGGCGACTACGTGCAAATTGAAGTGCGGGATACGGGGCTGGGCATTGCCCCTGCCGACCTCCCCAAAATCTTTGATCGATTTTATCGGGTGCGTCAGGCGGGAAACAGCGAAGACTCTAACGGGGCCGGACTGGGGCTGTCAATCGTGCAGCAGCTTTTGCTAAAATCCGGCGGTTCTATCTCTGTGAAAAGCAAGCCGGGTGAAGGATCTACCTTTAACGTGCTGCTCCCTATTTACCGATAATCATGCCCGTCGCGGGGAACCCGCTGATGCTGGGCCCGTCAACCTCACCAGACCCTTGCTTCTGAAATCCGGCTATGGTGACGAAACTCCTGTTTCCAAGACTGCAACTCCTGTCTAAAGGGCGATCAGGGCGATCGCCCCATTGGCTGACCGCCGCCACGCTGAGCGCCGTTTTGCTGACGAGTTGGGGAGCGATCGCCCTGGCTCAAACCACCAACTTTGGCTCTGCGACCCTGGCTCCTGGTTTTGGGGCAGATGGGGGCACCCTCCGCGGACAAACGGGCGGGCGTAGCTCCCTCCCCGGCATCGTGGCCAACCGCGACAAAGATGGCAACCTCTGTCTGGGCTTCGGTACATCTATGCCCGACCACCTGATCACGCTCCAGGGCAACTTCGCCAGCCTAACGCTGCAAGTGAATAGCAGCGGCGTCTCTACGCTAGTCGTCCAGGGGCCAGGAAATGTTGTGCGCTGCGCCAGCGGCAACAACCGCGCCCCCAACGCCGTGCTATCTGGCACGGGTTGGGCAGAGGGGACTTATCGCGTGTGGGTGGGTTCCAGCGTTGCAGGTGAGCAGTTTAATTACACGCTGACGGTGCGGGAATAGGGAGTGGTGGAGTGGTGGAGTGGTGGAGTGATGGAGTGGTGAAGTGATGGAGTGGTGAAATGCTGGAGTGATGGAGTGATGGAGTAGAATTACCCCGTCACCCCCACACCCCGTCACCCCAACACTCCAATGGCTCCCTGGCGATCGCCCCTGTCCCGCGCTCTGCATCTCAATCGCATCTTCGCCTACGCCCGCTATGTGCAGCTTGCTACCGTGCGCCCCGACGGGCGGCCAGCTAATCGCACGGTTGTGTTTCGAGGCTTCCTCGACCCCACCAATCAGCTTAAATTCATCACCGACACCCGCAGCGCCAAGCCTGAGCAGATCGCCCACCAAACTTGGGCAGAGGTCTGCTGGTATTTTCCTAAGAGTCGCGAACAATTTCGCTTGTTGGGCCCGCTGACGCTAATCGACGGAACCTGTGTGGAGGCTAACCTGCTACAAGCCCGCCAGCAGCAGTGGCAGTCCCTTTCCGATGCGGCGCGTTTGCAATTTGCCTGGCCCGACCCCGGCCAACCCCGTCA
>RFIF01000101.1 GCA_003695655.1 Cyanobacteria bacterium J069 | reverse complement strand
GGCCAAGTGTGCCACGCCTTTAGCTTTGGGGTGATGGTGGATGCTGAGGGCGCAATTCAGTCCTACGAGATGCACCCAACGCGCATCAAGCCGACCTATCGCCTCACCTACGATGATGTGGATGAGATGCTGCAACTCGGCATTCAGGCAGAGCCTGAGCTGGAAGTGCTGTTTCAAACGGCAAGCCAGCGACAGCGCTGGCGGATGCAGCAGGGCGCAATCAGTATCCAGATGCCGGAGTCGTCGATTAAGGTGCTGGATGATGAAATTCGTATAGATGTATTTGAAGAATCTGCTTCGCGGATTTTGGTGTCTGAGCTGATGATTTTGGCGGGGGAAGTGGCAGGGCGCTACGGTCAGGAGCATGGACTACCGCTGCCCTTCCGTGGGCAGGAGCAACCAGAGCTGCCGCCTGAAGAGGAGCTGATGCTGCTGCCGCCAGGGCCGGTGCGCGGTTGTGCGATTCGCCGCTGCATGAAGCGCAGTGAGATGGGCGTCACGCCGATTCGTCACGCGGGGCTGGGACTGGATGTTTATGTGCAGGTGACTTCGCCGATTCGCCGCTATGCCGATCTGCTGGCGCATTTTCAAATCAAGGCGCATTTGCAAGGCGAGCCACTGCCCTTTTCGCCGGAAGAACTGACGGAGATGATGCAGGGAATTGGCGCGACGACCTACGAAATGGTGCAAGTAGAGCGGCAGACCAATCGCTATTGGAGCCTAGAATATCTGCGGCGAAACGCGGATGAGGTGTGGCCGGCTCTGGTGCTGCGCTGGCTGCGGGAGCATGAGAACTTTGGACTGGTGCTGCTGGAAGACTTGGGGCTGGAAATGGCGATGCGGTTTAGCCGGACGGTGGAAGTGGGCGATCGCCTCGACGTAAAAGTCTCTTATGTCGATCCGCGCCGCGACATGATCCAGTTTGTCGAAATCGATCAGGCTATCCCTCAAACTGCTTGCTGACAAACTGGTGACGAGATGTCTATGGAGAAGTTTCCCTACTCCTTTTCTGTCTCTCTCTTTTCTATCTCTCTAAAGTGGGAGATCTTTCTATGCCTAAAGGCAGAACTCAAATTTATAGTGCCTTGGAGAGCTTAAGTTCTTCTTAGGCTTAACCCCTTCTTATCGAATTATTAGAAATTTGTTAATAAAGCTTTGAGATGCTGCAAGTGATGATTCTTTACATTCAGTAGTTTCTTCAGATGGCTCATGAGCGCTTTAAATACTTTAGATAGCCGTTTTCTTAAGGCTTCCTTGGCAGCGGTGCTAACTTTCTCTGTGGCGGCCTGTGCAAGCAACGTTGCAACTGACGGTTCATCTCCTTCAGCCAGTCCTGCTGCAATCTCTACTGATCCGGCAAGCTGCCCTCGTCCGCCCGAAATGGATGTTCGGTTCTGCGATCGCGACAATGACTTGGTGGCAGACGCGCCAGAAGATCCGGCAGAGTTCGTGAATCCAGATACGCTGATCTTTGCCTACACGCCTGTTGAAGATCCGGCAGTTTATCGCGAAGTTTGGTCTGACTTCCTGACTCATCTGGAAACTGTTACAGGTAAGAAAGTTGAGTTTTTTGCCGTAGATTCTAATGCGGCTCAGCTAGAGGCGATGCGGGCAGGGCGACTGCATGTAGCTGGATTCAACACGGGCAGCAACCCTTTTGCGGTAAATTTTGCAGGGTTTGTGCCCTTTGCCATGATGGCGGCAGAGGATGGCTCTTACGGCTATGAGATGGAAATCATTGTGCCGGCCGACAGCGACATCCAGAGTGTGGCAGACTTGAAGGGCAAAGAAGTGGCCTTCACTGAAGAAACCTCGAATTCGGGCTTTAAGGCTCCATCGGCGCTGATGAAGTCTGAGTTTGGGCTGGAAGCGGGAACGGACTACACCACAACCTTTTCCGGGGGACACGACAACTCGATTCTGGGTGTGTTCAACAAGGACTATGATGCAGCGGCGATCGCCAACTCAGTGCTGACTCGGATGAGTGAGCGCGGCGTGGTAGATCCCAGCCAGATTCGCACTATCTACAAGTCGGAAACCTTTCCGACGACGGGCTATGGCTACGTCTACAACCTCGACCCAGCACTTGCCGAGAAGGTCAAAGAAGCTTTTTTCACATTTGACTGGGAAGGCTCTAGTCTCCAGGCAGAGTTTAGCAAGTCTGGCGAAGCCCAGTTTCTGCCAATTACCTACAAAGAATACTGGTCGGTCGTCCGCACTATTGATAAGACGCTAGGTGTGACCTACACCCAGCCAAAGTAAAGGCTTAGGTGCGGATTGGAGCAACGCTGTGGGCGTTGCGGGGCTGCGGAGCGATCTCGCAACGCCCACAGCATTTTCCCAAAAATTGGGTGAGTTAGGACTGATGCAGTTGGATGATTTTTTGCGGACGCAGCCCGTAAAAGACCATTCAATCTTCGCAAGATTCGTTTCAACTGCGTAGGTTCTAAGTGGGTGGACATCAATAAATATAAAATCTAAAAAATATAAAATCTAAAGATCCTGTGCCGCCTGCGCAGCGGGCAGCGCAGGGTTTTGAAGCTAGTTTTTAATTTGGTCTATCTGCTTGTCTATGGATTTCGAGAGTTGTCGGTGAGGAAGCGTCGATGCTGCGTTTGCAATCTGTGAGTAAGCGATATCCCACAGGCGATATGGCGCTGAAAGATATCAGCCTGACAGTGCCAGAGGGTGAGGTGATGGCGCTAATTGGGCCGTCGGGCGCGGGCAAGAGTACGCTAATCCGCTGCGTCAATCGGCTGGTAGAGCCGACATCTGGGCAAATCTGGCTGCGAGATGTGGAACTGACTAAGCTGTCTATGCGAGCATTGCGATCGCAGCGTCGTCGTATGGGAATGATCTTTCAGGAATATGCCCTGGTAGAGCGCCTCTCCGTAATGGAAAACGTGCTCTCAGGACAGCTTGGCTATGTCAGCTTTTGGCAGAGCTGGTTTCGCCGCTTTCCGCAGCCGATTGTAGATGAGGCATTTCGGCTGCTGCATCGGGTGGGGCTGCCAGAGTTTGTAGATAAGCGGGCTGACGCGCTTTCTGGCGGGCAGCGCCAGCGGGTAGGCATTGCTCGCGCTCTGTTGCAAAATCCAGACCTGCTACTCGTAGATGAGCCGACTGCCAGCCTCGACCCCAAAACCGCTCGTCAGATCATGCGCTTGGTCACGGAACTGGCACAGGAACGAGGGCTGGCGGTCATCATCAACATCCATGACGTGCCGCTGGCCCGGACCTTCGCCCAGCGCGTGGTGGGGCTGCGGGCGGGCGAGATTGTCTACGATGGCCCTCCCGATAGTTTGTCTGCGGCGGCGCTGACTGAGATTTATGGTGAAGAAGACTGGTCTACTGAGGCCACCGATGAGCAGGATGAACCAAAGGGTGTCCTTTCGGGCACGGCCTACGACTGAGAACTGGCGTAAGGTTGTTTTCTGTCTCGCCGTTGCAGGTGGCCGTTCTGTTGTTCAGGTTTTGCCTTGCGCGCCATACTCTTCGCGCTGATCCGAACGTGAGGGCGATCGCCTCTGCCGTTTCTTATACGAGTCATTTCTCACACAAGCTATGACCCAAGTTTCGTCTCGCCGTTGGTCGCCGCCACCGCTGATTCGCAACCCGATCCAGCGCTGGGCACTGATTTTGGGCAGTGGAATTTACCTGCTGCTGGCACTGAGCACCTTGAGTATCGACGGTGCCCGAATTGCGCGGGGGTGGGAGCGCAGTAGCCGAGTGTTTGCGGGCTTTTTACAGCCAGACTTCGCCTCTCGCTGGAGCGACATCCAGACAGGAGTTTTAGAAAGTCTAACCATGACCGTGGTGGCTACGGTGATTGGTGTCATCATTTCTATCCCTATTGGCTTTGGGGCAGCCCAGGGAGGTTTCATTTAGGCGGAGGAAATCCTTGAGTTAAGAACTCAAAGACCCGCTGAACCTGATTTGCTAGGACTCGTGCTCCTTGAGGAACGG
>RFIF01000100.1 GCA_003695655.1 Cyanobacteria bacterium J069 | reverse complement strand
GGCTTGGACTGGCGATCGCCCTCAGCCGTCAGCGCGGTTCCGTCGTCTAGCGGCGTCGCCTTGCTGCCCGCCAGAGGAACAACGGCTTTTTGAAATTCTACTGCCTTGCCCGCATTGGCTGGCAAAACGGCGGCTTTTTCACCAGCGGCTTTTTGAGAAACCTGGGCCCGCCGAGCAGAGTTTTCTGCGGGCTGAGTTTCGGGCGCATCCAGGTAAACAAACTCAATAGGCTGTGCCGCCTGGGGCGGCTCAACCGACGGTGACGCGACCTGCCAAACGGCCCAGCCAGCCGCCACTGCTCCCGCATGAAACGCCGCTGCTGCGGTGACATACAGGGCTAAATATTTGCGCTGCCGCGTCATTGCTCGCGACCGATAGCGCCCAAGTCGGCTCATGCTCCTCTCCTCACCCTCACCCTCGCTTGGCGCAATGCCTCTCAAACGCTGCGAGTTACTGTAATCAAACCACAGGTTGACGCAAATCCGTCCGCTTTTTGACCCAAAGGATGACTTAAATGGGTCGCCGAGCTGGTTGATTGATGCCATGGTTGATTGATGCCATAACTGATGCCACAACTGGCGCGGACGGCTAAAAGCTGCGCCTACCGATGCAAAGTTCGCCTTTCCACCATTGTGGGCGGAAAGATAGAATCTGGAGTCTGGGGAAGACCGACTTAGCTTTGCCAGTGGCGGTTTCAACCGCTGTGACACAGGTTTTGGCAGTCAATCAGGTCGCCCCATCTGCGGGTGGATTTTGGGCGCGGGCGTCTAGAGATGCGTTAGGAAAGCAGGCATTTTGCCGTACATTTTGCCGTAAAATAAGAGCTTGAAATCATTTGCACCCGCTGTGTTTGAAATTTTGCTATGGATATCTTGACGTTGGGATGGGTTTCGCTGCTGGTTTTGTTCACTTTTTCAATCTCACTGGTGGTTTGGGGGCGCAACGGTTTCTAGAGTTTCGCTTAACGAGTTTCGCTCAACGCATTTCGTAAAATTTTCCGATGACCCTTGAATCACTTAACCTTTCCCCGCTCAACGTGCTGGCGGTTTTGGCGCTGGTGCTGCTGGTCAGCGTGACGGGCGGGGTGATCTATCTCACGACCGTTGAATGGCGCGATCGCCGTCGTCAGGAGCGCGAAAAGCGGGGACGATAGGTTTTTCCGCAGTCCTGTCTTGGTCTATTTTGCCAGCCGCCTTTCGCAAAGCGATTTGTGGTGATTGACTGGCAGATTGACTGGCAAGTGGATTGAGTGACCAGATTAATCGTGTTTCCTTATCAAGAGCCGTGGAGGCGATCGCTCCGCTGGCTCTTTTTTCATTTAGGTCAATATCCGGTTGGTGCTAGACAAACCACAACCGCCAGGGGAATTGGGTATCGTCAGGAAGTTGGGCCGCATAAACCGTCAGTCAGAACTGAAAGCTGGCTGAAGAGTTAGCTGAAGAGGTTAGCTGAAAGTTAGCTAAAAGTTAGCTAAAAGTTGACAGGCGGCGGTTTTGCGCTCCACGCTAGCCTTGTGTTCAAGCAATTTTTTATGACAACCACCCGCGCAACCTCTACTTTTTCGAGCAATCGGGCGATCGCCCAGCATCCGCTAGAACCCCTCACCGCCGCCGAAATTACCCAGGCCGTCGCCCTCCTGCGGCAGCAAAAAGACCTCGGCGACAGCTTCCGGTTTCCCTCCGTGACGCTGCACGAACCGCCCAAGGCGCTGGTGCAGTCCTATCACCCAGGCGACCCCTTTGAGCGCGAAGTGGCATTTATCTTGCTAGACAACGCCACCGGGCAAACCTACGAAGCAGTAGTTTCTCTCACCCAGGAACTCGTCACATCCTGGACACAGGTGCCGGGTGTACAGCCCAACATCATGGCCGACGAACTAGTCGAGTGCGAAGCCGTGGTCAAGGCGCATCCCGACTTTCACGCAGCCCTGGCAAAGCGGGGCATCACCGACCTCGACCTGGTGATGGTCGATCCTTGGGCACCGGGCAACTTCGGCTTTGAAGATGAAAAGGGCATCCGCTTTTCACGCTGCATCTGCTATCTGCGCGCCACGCCCGACAGCAACGCCTACGCCCGCCCCATCGACGGGCTGATTCCGGTGGTCGATCTCAACAAGATGACGCTGATCCGCATCGACGACCTGGGCGTGGTGCCCGTGCCGCCAGAGCCGGGGGAATACGAAGCCCGGTTTACACCCGCGTTTCGGCAAGACATCAAGCCGCTCAACATCACCCAGCCAGACGGGCCCAGCTTCCAGGTAGACGGACACCACATCCGCTGGCAAAAGTGGGATTTTCGCATCGGCTTTACGCCCCGCGAAGGGCTGGTGCTGTACTCGCTGGGCTATGAAGACCAGGGACGACTGCGGCCGATTCTCCATCGCGCGTCGATGGCGGAAATGGTAGTGCCCTATGGCGACCCGCGCCCGCAGCACTATCGCAAAAACGCCTTCGACGTGGGCGAACATGGCGTGGGGCTGCTGGCCAATTCCCTCAAGCTGGGTTGCGACTGCCTAGGCGAGATTCACTACTTCGACGGCGTGTTGACCAACAGCCGGGGCGAGGTGTCGGTGATTGAAAACGCCATTTGCCTACATGAAGAAGACTTTGGGATGCTGTGGAAGCATACCGACTGGCGCAGAGAGAGCGTGGAAGTGCGGCGATCGCGCCGTCTGGCCATCTCCTTCATCGCCACCGTAGACAACTACGAATACGCCTTCTTCTGGTATCTCTATCAGGACGGCACCATCCAGTTTGAAGTCAAGCTGACGGGTATTTTGCTCTGCGCCGTATTGGCAGGTGCGCCCAAATATGGCACGCTGGTCGCCCCAGAGGTCAACGCTACCAACCACCAGCATTTCTTCTGTATGCGGCTAGATTTTGACCTGGATGGCACGGGCAACTCGGTCTATGAAGTCAACACCGAGTCAGAACCGATGGGCCCAGAAAACCCGATGGGCAATGCCTTTTTCGCCAACTCCACCTTACTGGCGACCGAACAGCAAGCCCAGCGCCTGATCGACCCCTTCACCGCCCGCTATTGGAAAGTGGTGAATCCCAACGTGACCAATCGCCTGGGGCAGCCCGTCGGCTTCAAGCTGGCACCAGGAGAGAACGTGCTGCCCTTTGCCCACCCCGACTCGCCCATCATGCAGCGGGCAGGTTTTATGGGCAAGCACCTGTGGGTGACGCCCTATGATCCGGCAGAGCGCTACCCTGCTGGCGACTATCCCAACCAGCACCCAGGCGGCGAAGGCTTGCCCCAGTGGACGCAGGCCAATCGCTCAATCGAAAACACCGATGTGGTGGTCTGGTACAACTTTGGGCATCACCATATTCCCCGGCCCGAAGACTGGCCCGTCATGCCCACGGCCTATTCTGGCTTTATGCTGAAGCCCGTCGGCTTTTTTGACGCCAATCCGGCGCTGGACGTGCCGCCTTCAGTAGCTCAGCACGCCTGTCATTCTCAGGAGCATTAACCAGGCAGTCGCTAACCAGGCAGTCACGACTTGCAACTTGCCTAATTCGCCGAAAGGGTTGCTAGAGCTAAGGATTTATCCCGCTTTTGTAACCCTTTCAGGTTTCTTTCAGGTTTAATTAGGCGAGTTCCTTTGATTAGAAGCTCTTGCATGAATGCTTTGCTAAGGGCGTAAATCGCAACACGATGGCGACGCACAACGATTCACGCAAGCGAGGGGTCTTTTTTTGAGTTTTATTCTGATAGGACTTACGCAGTTGGATGATTTTTCGCGGGCTGCGCCCGCGAAAAATCATCCAGAATCTACAGAACTCGTTTCAACTGCGTAAGTCCTGTCTGAGT
>RFIF01000099.1 GCA_003695655.1 Cyanobacteria bacterium J069 | reverse complement strand
TTTTAGAGAAACCACAGCTTTGTCTAAATCAGCCCTACTGCAACATATATTTCTGAGACAGCCAAATCTTTCCAATCAAGTTTCTCTAAAAGCCCTAACGTAGACCTGGTTTTTAAAGACCTACCAGTTCACGCTCCAAGTCTAGCGCCACCAAGAAGAACCTCAGCAAAAAATTTCTGACTTCCGAAGTCTAGATGCTCCAAAAATAGTCTTAAATAATGGTCTTGCCATTTTGCGAAAGCCCGACTCTGCAAAAACCGCTTGGTTTTGTTCAGGCAAGAGAACGCTTCCCAGAGGCTCGGTTCTCCTAATAAAATCAAACTACCAAACATTAGCCTAACTTTAGCGAGAATTTCACTGTTTTTTTGAAAAAAACTGCCGCTTGTGCGCTAAAAGGTGAATGGTGATTCCCCGTTTCATCAGCCCAAACTTTGACGCTCGATTCCGATGCCTAAAGCCCCAGGTATAAAACATTGGAGCGGTGATCGTGGCAGCAAAAAGCGTTATGGCATAGGGCGATCGCCCAATTCCCCAATTCCCCAATTCTCTATTCATGCCACTCCGACGATTCAAAATGGGAACTCTAACATCAACGTCCTTCGCTACCCGCCCAAGCCCATGACAACACCCCTCCTGCCAACCCAGTTCCTGGCTACCGCTCGGTGGCTGCTGCCCGCTTGTGCCGCTGCTTCTATCCTCGGCGTCGTCGTAGCTCCTGCCAGCCTCGCGCAAGAGCGGCAGGGCTGTTTTATGATTACGCAAGCTGGTCGATTGATTGACCTGGCCGAAATTTGCCCATCAGCGGAACCATTCATCCCCCCTGTCCAGGCTGCTTCAACCCCAAACCTGGGAACCGGAGATATTCAGGTAACGCTGCGATGGACTACGCCCGATGACCTGGATCTCGCAGTCCGCGATCCGGCTGGCGATATCGTGGCCTACTACAACCGCGCCGTTTCGTCTGGTGGCCAGCTAGACGTAGATGCCAACGCAGGGTGCTCAGAGCAAAACACCAGCCCCATTGAAAACATCTTTTGGCCGTCGGGTGGCGCGCCCCAAGGACAGTTTTCAATCGAGGTCAACCTGTTTACTCGCTGTTCTGGGGGCGGGGCGGGCAGCATTCCCTTTAACCTGACACTGCTCGTCCAGGGCACCACCCGCACCATCCAGGGCACCGTCAGCGATCAGCAGCCAGTGGCGAGTTTTCCGTTCTCGCTGCCCACACAGGCGGCGCAGCGCTAAAGCACGCTGCGTGAACGCGGGTTGCAAGATAGAATCTGGGCAAAGGACGGCTTTGCTCTGCCATATTTGCTCTGCCATATTTGCTCTGCCATTGTTTGTCCTGTCATCAGCGGTTTCATCTGCCATGGACGAAAGTTTTGGCAGTCAGTCAAGGCAGGACTCATATCAAAAGTTCAGTCATAAGTCCAGTCAGATTGAGGGGTTCTGCATTATCTTTAGATAAGTATCGAGAGATAAGTATCGAGGGCTTCTGTCAAGCGTTTTTGGCTTAGATTCTCGCGAGTTGGGTTGAATTAATCCAGGGTGCTTTAGTTCAGGCGCAAATACGCGCAGGCAAGGATCAAAAAGATCAATTTGAGCGCAAGAGTCTAAGAGTAATAAAGTCAACGAGTATTAAAGTCAACGTCCGCAATATTTCCTCACTGAGATTTCCTTGCTGAGATTTCCTGAACGAGAAAGTTGCTCAAGGCACGGGACTGTTGCGCAATTGGGTTACGTAGAGGGTCTTATAGATTTTGTGGGGACTGGGGATATGCGCCGAACTGCTCTAGTAATGGTTTTGGGAATGCTGGCGTTCTGGCTAGGAAGCTGCGGAGGCGGGGCCGAAGATCCGACTGCGACAGCACCCGCTGATCCGAATGCGCCTGCTGAGCCTGTGCCGGTTGATCCAAACGCGATGCCGGCCGACCCGGCGGCAGTGCCGGCGGCTCCGGCTGCGGCTCCGGCGATCGCCACCTCCCCGTCTCCTGGTTTGCCAGCGGGTACGCTTCCTCCAGAACTGATCGCCTCCACAAATTCACAGGCGCGGGTGCAGGAAATTCAGCGCAGCCGCCCCGACCCCTTCGCGCAAGTTGCCGTCACGCCAGTCGTGATTGAAACGCCCAATCGCGATGGTTCTGGCACCCAGCCCTTTGTGACGCCTGCGGGCCAGGGCGTGCGCGTCCCTGCGCTGGCAACGGGTCGGGCGCAGGGCACATCGGCAGGCGGGCAGCAAGCCGGTTCTGGGACAGGCACGACTCCCGCTCGCCCAGGACAGCTTGCCCCGATTCCCAACCTGACTGGGCAATCCTTGAATGGTCAGAGCCAGCGCCCGGCCGCTCCGCCACCCCCGCAACCTGACGTGGCCAGGGCTGTGAAGGTGATGGGCGTGATTCAAATTGGCAATACTGCTCACGCTATTGTGCAAGCGCCAAACGAGCCGACCAGTCGCTATGTCCGCGTGGGGCAGCGCCTCTCGAATGGTCAGGTTTTGGTCAAGCGGATTGAGATGAACCGGGGAGCCGATGAGCCTGTGGTGGTGCTCGAACAATATGGCGTGGAAGTGCCGATCGCCGTTGGGCAGGGCGGGCCGCCCGTAGCCCCCGGTGCCTAGCCGCTACTTGCCATCAGACTGCAAGCCCAGACTGCAAGCCCAGACTGCAAGCCCAGACTGCAAGCCCAGACTGCAAGCCCAGACTGTATAGTTCAGACTGCATATTTTCGTAACTTGGCGTGTGCAGGGACTTGATTCCAACGCATACGCCTTCTTCCATTTTTAGGAGATCGCGATGAACACAACCGCAGCCACTGGAAATTCATCGACAGGCAACTATGCGCCCTTTGGATTTGCGCCTGTGCCGACGCAGGATGTCGATGTTTTGCGGCAGCTTGCCTTTGTGCCGGGGCTGAAGGAACTGCTCACCGTGCGCCAGGTTCATGCCCTGGAGCACGCGACGGTCTGGGTGTTGAGCGAGCTGGCGGGCGATGCCACTGATGGTTCTGTGGGCGATCGCCTCGGAGGCATGTCCACCGAAACGGGCTTTTACATCTATGGCGCAGTCGATACTGACCAACTGCGGCGGGCTGCCCAAACAGCGCTGCATCGGCTGGTGGGTGGCGATTGGGATTTGGCAGTGCATCCC
>RFIF01000098.1 GCA_003695655.1 Cyanobacteria bacterium J069 | reverse complement strand
GATTCAGGACGAAGTGACCCGCCAGGCGCTGATCGACCGCTCCCGCGAAATCGCCCAGACGATGGCACGGGGAGAGTTTCGCGTCGTCGTCTTTGGCACAGGGTCGGCGGGCAAGACCACGCTAGTCAACGCCATTTTGGGACAAATCGTGGGCGAGATGGGTGCGGCCATGGGCACCACCACCGAGGAAAAGACGGCTCGATTTTTGCTGCGCGGCGTCGATCGGGAAATCTGGATTACTGACACTCCCGGCATTCTGGAAGCAGGCGTGGCAGGCACCGACCGCGAACAGCAGGCCCGACGACTCGCGACCAGTGCCGACTTGCTGCTGTTTGTAATCGACAACGACCTGCGCCGCTCGGAATATGACCCGCTGCGATCGCTCTCTAGCATGGGCAAGCGGTCGATTGTAGTGCTGAACAAGTCCGATTTATATAGCGACACAGAATTGCAGGCGATTTTGCAGCATTTGCGCGATCGCCTGCAATCCCTCATTGCGCCCGTTGATGTGGTGGCGGTGGCGGCCAATCCGCAGCCCTTTGCCCTGCCCAACGGCGAACGGGTGCAGCCCCAGCCAGATATTCTGCCGCTGCTACGCCGCCTATCGGCCGTGCTGCGAGAAGAGGGCGAAGACCTGATTGCCGACAACATCCTGCTGCAATCTCAGCAGCTCGGCGACGAAGCCCGCCAGATTCTTGACCAGCAGCGGCTGCGCCAGGCCGAAAAAGTCGTCGATCGGTTCCAGTGGATCGGCGCGGGCGTGGTGTCGGTGACGCCGCTGCCGATGGTCGATCTGCTGGCTGCCGCCGCCGTCAATGCCCAAATGGTCGTGGAACTGGGACGGGTTTACGGCTGCGAGATGAACATTGAGCGCGGCAAAGAACTGGCGCGCTCGCTCGCCAAAACCCTCGTTAGCCTGGGCGTCGTGCGCGGAGCCGTAGAAATCTTTTCCCTGGCGCTGCAAACCAACCCCGGCACTTTTGTCATCGGCCGCGCTATCCAGGGTGCCGTTGCCGCCTACCTAACGCGCATCGCAGGCAAAAGCTTTATCGAATACTTCCGCCGCAACCAGGACTGGGGCGATGGCGGCATCAGCGAAGTCGTGCAGCAGCAGTTTCAGCTCAACCGCCGCGATGAGTTTGTCAAAGGGTTTGTGAAAGAGGCGATCGCCCGCGTCGTTGAACCATTGCAAAGCAAATAGCCCGATTCCGTCATAGGATCGAAAAGCACAGTTTGCAATCGCAGTTTGAGAGGGCGACACATGCGCGTGTTGGTGATGGGCGGAACCCGGTTTATTGGCGTTTACCTGACGAAGCAGCTAGTGGCGCAGGGCCATGAGGTCGTGCTGTTTAACCGGGGCAACAAACCGGCACCGGTGGCGGGCATCCGGCAGATTACGGGCGATCGCACTGACCCGCTCCAGCTCAAGACCAGCCTCTCCGGCGAGTCTTTCGACGCCGTGTTCGACAACAATGGCCGCGAACTCAGCGACACCCAGCCATTTGTGGAAATTTTCAAAGGGCGGATTCAGCATTTTGTCTACGTTAGCTCCGCCGGAGTCTATCTAAAATCTGACCAGATGCCCCATGTCGAGGGCGATGCCGTTGATCCCAACAGCCGCCACAAAGGCAAATTTGAAACCGAAGCTTACCTGGCAGCATCGGGCATTCCCTACACCTCCATCCGCCCCGTCTATATTTACGGCCCGCAAAACTACAACGACCTGGAAGCCTGGTTTTTTGACCGCATCGTGCGCGATCGCCCCCTTCCGATTCCCGGCGACGGCATGGCGCTGACCCAATTTGGCCACTGCCAAGATCTGGCGGCGGCAATGGCTGCTGTGTTGGGCAACGACCGGGCGATCGGGCAAATTTACAACGTATCGGGCGATCGCGCCGTTAGTTTCGACGGGCTGGCCCGCGCCGCCGCCGCCGCCACCGGCAAAGACCCCAACAGCCTCAAACTCATCCACTACAACCCCAAACAGTTTGACTTTGGCAAGCGCAAAGCCTTTCCCATGCGCGTGCAGCATTTCTTTACTGACATCCACAAAGCCCAAACCGAGCTAGGCTGGCAGCCCCAGTTTGACCTGGTGTCTGGCTTGGCAGATTCATTTCAGCATGACTACCTCGCCAGCGGCCGCGACAAAGCCGAAATCGATTTCTCACTAGACGAAGAAATTTTAGCCGCCCACGCCTGAGCCTAACGCATCGTCCGCCAGAGTGGGAACACTAAGCAGGGGATCAGGTTTCAGGTTTTAGACCGTACCATCTTGCCCTTAACCCCCACCCTCCCAACTCCTAACTCCAACCCCTAACTTGACTGACGAACGAGCATACTGGCTGGCGTGGAGCCAGATTGCGGGCGTGGGCCCGACGCTGCTGCTGCGAATTTATCGGCACTTTGGGACGCTGGCGGCGGCTTGGGCCGCCAGTGCCGCAGCACTGGAAGCAGTCGATGGCATTGGCGACATGACTGCACGGACGATCGCAGCCGAGCGGTTAGCCCTCGATCCGGCGGCGCTCTGGGCAACTCACCAGCAAGACAATCCCGACGTTTGGACGCCTGCCGACGCCGACTATCCCCGGCTGCTGCTGGAAATTCCTGGCCCGCCGCCGCTGCTCTACTATCGTGGGCAGGTGGCGCTAGCGGAAAACCGGGGCGAGGTCGGTCTAGTGGCGATCGTGGGCACCCGTCATCCGTCGAGCTATGGTGAGCGGTGGACATACCGCCTGGTGGAAGCGCTGGTGCAGGCTGGGTTTACGATTGTCTCTGGGCTAGCAGAAGGGATTGATGCGATCGCCCATCAGGCCTGCCTCGACGCAGGCGGCCGCACGATCGCCGTCCTGGGCACTGGCGTCAACCGCGTCTATCCGCCCAGCAACCGCGCCCTCGCCCAGCAGATCGATCGCCAAGGGCTGATCCTCAGCGAATATCCCCGTGGCACTGGCCCCGATCGCACCCACTTTCCGAGCCGCAACCGCATTATCGCCGGACTCTGCCGCGCCACGCTGGTCATCGAAGCAGGCTCAAAATCCGGTGCGCTGATTACCGCCCGCGTTGCCAATGACTACGGCCGTGAGGTCTACGCCCTGCCCGGTTCGCTCGACAATCCCCAGTCTCGCGGCTGCCTGGAAATTATTGCAGGCGGCGCCCAGATAATTCTTGACGAAGCCTCG
>RFIF01000097.1 GCA_003695655.1 Cyanobacteria bacterium J069 | reverse complement strand
CCAGTCGTCTTTCCAGCGGCCAGTTTGCGGGTGGCGTTTGGGTGACAGAGCGTACATTCGAGATTTTGTCGCCAATTTTGACCTGTTTGGCGCGGTCTGAGAGATGCGGCGCATGGTCAATTTGGTGCTGCTTTCGCGCCTGCTTGGGCAACTGGCGATCGTCAGTCACCTCTTGCACCACTTGCCGCACGGCTGGCCCAAACAGGGCTTCCAATTCTTCTGGGGTGGTTTCGGTGTCTTCTAAGGTGTCGTGGAGAATTGCCGCTTGCAAGGTGGTCAAGTCGCTGACGCCGCCGACCCGCGCCAGGATTTCAGCGACTTCAATGGGGTGATTGATATAGGGCGAAGCCT
Organism: Cyanobacteria bacterium J069; assembly: GCA_003695655.1. Classification (GTDB taxonomy): domain Bacteria; phylum Cyanobacteriota; class Cyanobacteriia; order Elainellales; family Elainellaceae; genus Thermoleptolyngbya. Next base: position 2,481 of record RFIF01000097.1, on the reverse strand, counting down.
GAATATCTTTGCGGCGCTGATCTCGGTGTTTGTGGGCGGCAAAGTGCAGGGCAGATAGCAGCGCAGCCGTTACGCTCAGGTTTTCCATCAGGTGCCTCTTTGGTGTCAGCGAATTGGGCCAGGGTTCCCTTTACAAGTTCCTTTATAAGTTCCTTTTACAATATGCCCGACTTCTGGCGATCGCTCCCGTCGAAGTACTAAGATTCCCGAATCGCACACGCCAACTGTCGGGCAGACAGCCGGGCTAGAACCTCCGCATTGCATTTTAGGGCGTGCTTAGAGCGGAACTCAAACGGGAACCGAGAGCAGTAGTTAAACGTGACAGAATGGCGATCGCGCTGGGATGGCACTTTGACGCGATGCAGCACGCGACAGGGATCAGTTATGACCACAGTATATTTTTGTCCCCAGCACGCGATCCAGCGGCTGGGCGGAACGCTGCGTGACATGACTTCATCCTCAATGAGTCCCGCTCGATAGCCCGTAGTTTGGACAAAGATCTGAGTCTCGTCCACAGGGATATATTCAAACGGCCCACCGTCTAGTTCCACATCATTGAGGTAAAGGATGATTTTGATCATCCGACGATCTTCAATATCCACATGCCACTGGCGGACGCCAGCGCTGAGTCCATTCGCGGTTTCAATTTTGACTTCAGCACCCAAATACAACACGGGTAGCGCCAGATAATTTTCCACCAGCGCCAGCAGTCGCTCCTCCAATCCCCACAAATATAAATCTGGATACTGCTGCAAAATCCGATTGGGAATAGACTGTCGCTGGGGATCGATGAAAAATGGTGCGGGGTTGCGAAAAAACTGCTCTGCCGTTGCCAACATCGCCGAGGTGTGGGGAATATCCATCTGGTTGATATTCGTCATGTAAACCCCTGTTTGGCGGATCTCGTCCAGGATCAGCCCATCCTGCTCGGAGAGGGAAGGAAGAGCGGGCAAATGTCTGGTTTTTTTGATTTCGTAATTGAGGGCAATGGCGGTCGAAACTACGGGTAGATGGAATAACTCTCGTCTGGCCTTGTTCACCATCCGGCGTACGGTCAATCCAACGCGCTTTGAGGGTTCCACGAGTTTTTAGAATGAGGTTACATATCTATATACAGGTATCAAATTAACCTTCTGGAAACTCCAGTATCTATAGAATTTGGCAGGCTGGGCGAGAACTTTATCAACGCTCCAAAGCGCTATATGTAAACCCAAAAATCTCCTGAGGATACCTGCCGTGTTGCATAAAACCGGGTCGGATGATGCCAGCATGACGCCATTCGCTCTGACTCTTCCGCCGGTCTATCTGCCATTTGCCGATGGACGCTGGCAGATGCGGCTGGGATTGCGATCGCTCTCGTTAGCAGACTGGATAGAAATTGACGACCAGTATGAACGATATCTACAACGCAAGCGCGAATTGCTGCACGAACGCTATGTGGATGTTTTTGCGGCAATCTCTGGCAGCGAAGCGGCACAGCAAGAAGTATTGAATTTGCTGCTGGGTTATCTGCCGCAGCGATTTCCCGAATGCTTTGCCCAAAAGGGCGATCGCCTGATAAACCAGATCACGGGCGAAGCCTGGACGCTGGCAGAGTGGCGCGATCGCCCCCTCGACCTGGCAGGACGCTGGGTGCAGGAAGATTTGCTGGTGCTGCTGCCGTCGGAGGATGGATATTATCGCCTGGTGGCAGGATCGCTGTGCTTCCCGCTCTACTGGCGCTTGGCAGACAAGCTGGGGCAACCGCTGGGGCAAATTCACGCGCCCGTTCCTGGCTATGACAAAACGCTGGAGCGGCCGATGGATAACTTCTTTGCGCGGCTCCAGCCCGACCACCCCGGCTACCGGTTTAACTGGAGCGTTGTAGATACGCCGGAGCTATTTCTAGGCAATCAGCGCAGCCATCCCGTTCCGGCTGATATTACGCCTGCCAGCGCTGGCGATCGCCTGTGGATTCGCGTCGAGCGGCAGACGCTGCGGCGCTTGCCGCAAACGGGCGGGGTGCTGTTTACCGTGCGCACGTACACCTATCCGCTGGCAATTTTGCAGCAATATCCAGAAGCAGCGGCAGGGTTGGTGGAGGCGATCGCCCAAATTCCGCCCGCCATGCAGCTTTACAAGAGCATTGCGCCCATCCGATCGGCGATCGAGGGCTATCTACAGGGCTATCTACAGGGCTATCTACAGGGCTATCTACAAAGTTGACAGGCGTTTACCCGTTGAGCGCTCGGTCTACAGCGTTTTCGTCATAAAGGCGCTGTTGGGATCATCGGCATAATCGGCAAACGGTCCGCACGGCTCAAACCCGTAGCGGGCATACAGCGCCCGTGCTGGAGCAAATTCTGCCAGCGCGCCAGTTTCCAAATAGAGACGGTCATAGCCGCGCCGCTGTGCCTCTGCCAGGTCGTGCACAATGGCCGACAGGGCTGCCAAGTCGTCGGGCAGCAGCAATTGCCGCAGCTCCACCTGCAGCTCCGGATG
>RFIF01000096.1 GCA_003695655.1 Cyanobacteria bacterium J069 | reverse complement strand
GTTGGGGACGATGCTGAGGCGTGATGGGGTGTCGGAGTGATGGGGTGTCGGGGTGGCTTGCTCCATCACTCCATTGCTCAATTAATGAGTCACTAATGAGTCACCGCGCGCTTATAAGCTTCGTCCAGCACTTCCGACAAGGTGGGGTGGGTGTGAACGATGTAGGCCAGGTCTTGGACGGAGTTGCGCTGGGCGATCGCGCTGGCGGCTTCCTGGATCAGGTCGGCGGCGTGCAGCCCAATGATGTGCGCTCCCAGCACTTCGCCCGTGTCTTCCCGGTAAATCACTTTGGCGATGCCATCGGTTTCGCCTTCTGCCAGCGCTTTGGAGTTGCCCTTGAAGTAGGAGCGCGACACGGCTACCTTGAAGCCTTCAGCGTTGCCCAGTTCGGTGGCGGCGGGTTCTGTCAGCCCCACAAAGCTGACTTCGGGATGGGTGAAGGCGGCGGCGGGAATGCTGCGGTAATCGACCTGGCGGGGGCGATCGCACATATTTTCCACCGCGACAATGCCCTGGGCCGAGGCAGCGTGGGCCAGCATCATCTTGCCCGTGGCGTCGCCGATCGCCCACAGGTGCGGCGCAGGCTGACCATCTACCAGCACCTGCATCTGGTCATTGACGGGAATAAAGCCGCGCCGATCTAGCTCGATGCCAACGGTTTCCAGCCCCAAATCTTTGGTGGCGGGGATACGGCCCGTGGCGACCAGGCAAGCATCCACCTCCAGCACTTCCACCACTTCCTTCGTTTTTACGTCCGCCAGCTCAATCACCACGGGCGAACCGGGTTTGACGGTTTTGGCTAGCAATCCGACGCGAGTTTCGATGTCGCGGGGCGCGATCAAGATACGCTGAGCCAGTTTAGCAATGTCGGGGTCAAAGCCGGGCATAAGCTGGTCAAGGGCTTCTACCACCGTCACCTCACTGCCCAAGGCCGTGTAGACATCGGCAAACTCTAGCCCGATATAGCCGCTGCCAATGATGGCGATCCAGTTGGGCAGCCAGTTGAGCTTGATCGCGTCGTCGCTGGTGAACACGGTCTTGCCGTCTAGCTCAATCCCTGGCGGCACAAAGGGAACAGAGCCGGGGGACAGAATGATGTCCTTGGCAGTGACGACTTTTTCACCATCACTCGTGGCAATGCTCACTTTTTGCGGGCCGGCTAGCTTGGCCCAGCCGTGGATAATATCCACGCCGAGACGCTTGAGGCTGTTGGTCAGGTCGCCCTGAATCTTGCTGACAAGGTTGGCGGCGTGGTCGGCGATCGCCTGTCGATCAAACCCGACGCTGCCCAGCTGAATGCCCAGATTCTTGAGGTGGTGGGCGTCGCGCAGCTCCCGCACACGCCCCGACGCAGCCAGCAGCGCTTTGGACGGAATGCAGCCCCGGTTGACGCAGGTGCCGCCCATGTCGGCGGCTTCGATAATGGCGGTTTTCAGACCGCTACTAACGGCATGTAGGGCGGCTCCGTGCCCCCCCACGCCCGCTCCAATGATGACCAAGTCATAGTCAAATGCTTCGCTCACGTCTGCTTCTCCGAGGGGGTGTCCGTTTGAAATGCTGAACTAATGCTGAGCTTTAGAGCTGATGCCGTTGAATCATTTCTCATGAGCTGTGCCCGCTAGAAATCATTCAACGCCGACAAAAGCTCATCGCCAATGCGTCAGTTTTGAACTGATGTGTCTGTTCTAAATTCTACGTGAATTTTGGGCGCGGCTTCGGGTGGCGGCTTCGTCTAGCGGTTTAGTGACGGCTTGAGGGCAGCTTGGTGCTCCGCATATTTCACGGGCGGGCGATCGCCCCTCACCTCCAGAAAATCGCCCCTCACCTCCAGAAATTAGGCAGATTTCCTGACGCGCTGCGAAAGGCGCAAGGGCAAGCTGAAAGGACAGTGGTGCGTTCCTTATAGAGTTGGGTCGGTGTGTCTCCAAAAACAGCAGTCGGTTAATCAATCCGCAGGCTGTCCCATTTCCTCCAGCCAGGCTGGGCAATTTGCAAAACGGTTCACTAGACTGGGAAGGGTTTTTGCTGCCCTCCAGCCCGTGACCAAACGGGTTCTCGGTTCCAGGGGTTTTCCGTAGATGGAGACTGTTTTTTCCCAGCGTCGATCATGGAGTCTGCTATGAACTCACATCAACGAGATCTCCGGTATGCAGCGTCTCAAGCGTTTATTGAGTCGCTCAATCAGCTCAGCGATCGCCTGAGCCAGCCCGAAACCGCCGCTGCCAGCGAGCCGCCTCGCCGGGCACCCGCTGCGCCCGCTAAAGAGCGATCGCCCCAGTTCACCGTCCAAGACCTGGAAGACGCCGTCGCGGATATTGAGCAATTTACCCAGAGTCGTGGCGCGTAGGGCTACCTGCGGCAGATATTTTAGATATTTCCACAGCCCTAAGCAGAAGCCGTCGCCATGCGCTGCCGCCGCGCTTCATAGAGCAGCAGTGCAGCGGCGATGGCCACATTCAGCGACTCAACCCCAGCCGCCAGCGGAATGCTGACGGACGTATCTGCGAGCGCCGCCAGGGCTGGCGATAGGCCTGCGCCTTCATTGCCCAGCAGAATCAGCGTCGGCTGGGTAAAATCGGTCTGCCAGCAGGTCTGCGAGGCGTCGGGGAGCGTGGCGATCACCTGCCCACCCGTGCTGCGAAATGCCTGCACCACAGGGGTGAGGTCGTCGGTGACGCCCATCGGCAGACGAAACCACTGCCCTGCCGTTGCCCGCAGCACCTTGGGATGATCCAGATCGACACTGTCGGCGCTCAGCCACAATCCGTCTGCGCCGGCTGCTGCTGCCGTGCGAATCATTGTGCCCAGGTTGCCGGGGTCTTGCACGGTTTCTAACGCCAGCCCCAGGCTGAGATGGCGACTTGGCACAGATGGCGACGGGCCAGCTTGGCGAGCCGCCGTGGCCACTACGCCATCGGGATTGACCGTCGTGGCGATCGCCGCCAGCACGCTATCATTTACCAATTCCAGCCGTTCTGCCTGCCGACTTGCCGCCGCAAATAGGTCGGGATAGCGCGATCGCCATGCCTCCGTGTAGCATACCACTGCCAGCGGATAGCCCACCGCCAGCGCCTCTTGCAGCAGGTGAGTGCCTTCTAACAAAAACTGCTGCTGCTCGCGTCGTCCCTTGGCTTGGTGCAGCTTGCGAATTTGTTTAATCAGGGGATTTTGCAGGCTGGTCAACATAGCAATTGGGTCAGGAGGCACAGGATTGATAGAAGCTGGGCAGCACGTTAGTCTGTTAGACCCAATGCATCAGCCGCAGTGATTCATTGGTCCGCAGTGATTCATGATTAATCCGGTGATTAATCTTTTGTTGCAACATGTAACAAACCGATAAGTAAATCAAACGAGCGATCGCCCGTCAAGCCAAATGCGGACAATTTGGGAGATCTGACCGATGCGGCGGGCCAGCTAACGCTCAGGTCTATAAAATAAGCCCAGTCAAAAAAAGTGGCTAACAGCGATCGCCGTCAGCCACTCCTTTTATGCGGAACCCGGGACTTGAACCCGGAAGTCTTTGCAGACACTAGAACCTGAATCTAGCGCGTCTACCAATTCCGCCAGTTCCGCATCAACGCATTTCAACGCTGCGATTTACGATCATGCGGCATCAGTGGATATTTAGTCAACCCTTGTCAGACCTTTTTTCAGAATTTCCCCATTGGAACCCTGAATCGGGTGTGCTAGAGTCATCGCTCAACCTGTATGGACAAAATAAACTTTCCGGTAAAATCAAGACCAAATTCTGGCAAAGCTGGTCAATTTGACTCGGCGTAAAACCGGGACAAATGAAAGAAAAGCTTTAAGATTGACAGGCGCACTTGGAGGATAGACCTATTAACCCCTCTCTCAATTCACCCGTTTCCCATTCTTCACCTGAAGAACGCGGCTCAGTACTCGAAATCATTGGCGGTCAGCGGTTGAGCGGCGAAGTCCGCATCAGCGGTGCCAAAAACTCGGCGCTGGTGATCATGGCAGGCTCGCTGCTGTGTAGTCAGGACTGCCGCATTCGCAACGTGCCCTCGCTTGCCGATGTCGCCCGCATGGGAGAGGTGCTGAGTGCCCTGGGCGTCAAGATTACGCGCAGCGACGACGCCTTAGACATTGACGCTCGCCATCTCAGCCAGTCCAAGGCTCCGTATGAACTGGTCAGCCAGTTGCGGGCCAGCTTTTTCATCATTGGGCCGCTGCTGGCCCGACTGGGCATTGCGCGGATTCCGCTGCCGGGTGGGTGTGCAATTGGGGCGCGCCCGGTCGATCTGCATGTACGCGGGTTGCAGGCTATGGGAGCCGAAGTGCAAATTGAACATGGCACGGTTCATGCCTGCATTCCCGGGGTGAATCGACGGCTGAAGGGGGCGCGGATTTATCTCGACTATCCCAGCGTCGGCGCGACGGAAACGCTGATGATGGCGGCCACCCTGGCCGATGGCGAAACTATTCTGGAAAACGCCGCGCAGGAACCAGAGGTGGTAGATCTGGCGAACTTCTGTCGGGCGATGGGGGCGCGGATTCGCGGAGCGGGCACCAACACGATTGTGATTGCTGGCGTACCCAGCCTGCACTCGGTGGATTATGCCGTGATTCCCGATCGCGTTGAGGCGGGCACATTCTTAGTTGCTGGGGCGATGACCCGTTCCGAGCTGTCGCTGGCTCCCGTTGTGTCGGATCACCTGACAGCGGTGATTGCCAAACTGGGGGCGATCGGTTCAGAGATCATTCAGGAAGCGCCCAACCGCCTTCGGATTATTCCAGGCGATGTGCGTATGGGAACCGACATCGAAACCCTGCCCTATCCGGGCTTCCCCACCGATATGCAGGCGCAGTTTATGGCGCTGCTAACCCTGAGTGAGGGCGACAGCATCATCACCGAAACGGTGTTTGAAAACCGCATGGGCCATGTTGCTGAGCTAAACCGCATGGGCGCAGATATTCGCATTAAGGGCAACCATGCGGTGATCCGGGGCGTGCCGTTTCTCTCCGGTGCGCCGGTCGTAGCGACTGACCTGCGGGCGTCGGCGGCGCTGGTGCTGGCGGGTCTGGCAGCGCGGGGAACGACGGTGATCCAGGGACTGCATCACCTCGATCGCGGCTATGATGACCTGGAAGGCAAGCTGAAGCTCGTCGGGGCCCAAATTCGCCGGGTGACTGGCGAAGCGGGCGCTGCTGAAACATCGGCTGTGCCGACTGCGCCACTCATTTAGCGATCATTTAGCGATCGCCCTGCTGATCTCATTCTGAGACCGAGCCTTGCCAGGATGCTGCATCTGGGCCGAGGCCCGGTTTTTTGATGGGGCGGAGGGGCGATCGCCAACACCAGTTGTTTTATGGCTTAACTCAGTGGTTTCAGGACTTACGCAGTTGAAACGAGTTTTATAGATCTCTG
>RFIF01000095.1 GCA_003695655.1 Cyanobacteria bacterium J069 | reverse complement strand
GCCCTACTCGACTGGCTCGACCGGAGTATAGTGTGGCTGGAAACCCGGATCACTAGTCTGTGGCAGTGGCTGCGTGGCGAATAGCACTGTTGCAATTTCGTAAGACGCAGGTGCAACGAATTTTGTAGATTCTGGATTATTTGTTGGGGGCTGTGCCCGCAACAAATGACCGAATTGCGTCAGCCCTAAGAATGAATTCTCTGACACGCAGATTAAGGCTTTCCGTACTCTACAATCTCCATCGGAAATCTCAGAGTAGGATCGGCCTAGACGCAACAGAGATAGAGACAGACAGACCCAACCTGACCTTTTTGAACCTGCCGGGAGAAACGGATGGCAACTTTACTCGATCAACTGCGCGAGATGACGGTCGTGGTCGCGGATACGGGCGACATTCAGGCCATTGAGAAGTTCACGCCCCGCGATGCAACGACGAACCCCTCGCTGATCACAGCGGCAGCACAAATGCCGCAATATCAAGAAATTGTGGATGAAACGCTGAAACAGGCGAAGGCCGATGCCGGGTCTGGCGCAACCGATACCCAGGTGGCCACGCTGGCGTTTGACCGATTAGCAGTGGCGTTTGGTAAGCGGATTCTGGCGATCGTGCCGCACCGCGTTTCGACCGAAGTCGATGCTCGCCTTTCTTACGACACCGAAGCAACGATCGCCAAGGGACGAGAGCTGATCGCTCAGTATGAAGCGGCTGGCATTTCGCGCGATCGCATTTTGATCAAAATTGCCTCTACCTGGGAAGGCATCAAGGCCGCCGAAGTGCTGGAAAAAGAGGGCATCCACTGCAACCTGACGCTGTTGTTTGGGCTGCATCAGGCGATCGCCTGCGCAGAGGCCGGCATCACGCTGATTTCGCCCTTCGTCGGTCGCATCCTGGACTGGTATAAGAAGGAAACTGGCAAGGATTATGCACCCACCGAAGACCCCGGTGTTCAGTCTGTGACAACGATCTACAACTACTACAAAAAGTTTGGCTACCCAACTGAGGTGATGGGTGCCAGCTTCCGCAACATCGGCGAGATTACGGAACTCGCGGGCTGCGATCTGCTGACCATTTCGCCCTCGCTGTTGGCCGAGCTACAGGCGACCGAAGCCGACCTGCCCCGCAAGCTTGATCCTGCAAAAGCAGCCACAATGGACATCGAAAAGCTCACCATCGACAAAGCCACGTTTGACAAGATGCACGCCGCTGATCGGATGGCCTCCGAAAAGCTGGACGAAGGTATCAAAGGCTTTACCAAGGCGCTGGAAACACTGGAGGGGCTGCTGGCCAAGCGCCTGTCGCAAATCGAGGGCGGCGAGTTGGTGAATCACGCGGCAGACGACCTGTTCAAGGCCTACGACTTGGACGGGGACGGCTTCATCACCCGCGAAGAGTGGCTCGGCACCGACGCCGTGTTCGACGCGCTGGATGAAAACAAAGACGGCAAGATTACGCCGGAAGAAGTCCACGCCGGACTGGGTGGTGCGCTGCTGGCAGGCGTTTAGAAGGGATTAGGTTTTAGGGATCAGGGGTCAGGGGTCAGGATGTGCCAAACAGCCTCAGCCCTAACCCCTGACACCTGACCCCCAATCCCTGAAACTTAGGCTTCGTCTAGCGCCGCAATCCCTGGTAGCACTTTGCCTTCCAGCAGTTCCAGGCTGGCACCGCCGCCCGTGGAGATGTGGCTCATCTGGTCGGCGACGCCCACTTTTTCAACGGCAGCCACGGAGTCGCCACCGCCGATGATGGTGGTTGCGCCTGTCTTGGTGATGGCAGCCAGGGAATGGGCGATCGCCTCAGTTCCGGCAGCAAACTTGTCGAACTCAAACACGCCCATCGGCCCATTCCACACCACGGTCTTGCAGTCAGCCAGCGCTTCCTCAAACACTTTGATCGAGTCGGGGCCGATATCCAGACCCATCCAGCCATCGGGAATCGCTTCCACGCTCACAGTTTGGGCATTGGCGTCAGGAGAAAAGGCATCCGCCACCACCACATCCGTTGGCAGCAACAGCGCCACGCCCTTTTCCTTGGCTTTGGCTTCTAGCGACTTCGCCAGTTCGATAAAGTCATCTTCCACCAGCGACTTGCCAACGCTCAGCCCGCGCGCTTTGTAAAAAGTGAAGATCATGCCACCGCCGATCAGCAGCTTGTCTACTTTTTCTAGCAGCGCCTCAATCACGGTAATCTTGCTAGACACCTTAGAGCCGCCGATGATCGCCGCCAAGGGACGCTTCGGCTCTTCGATCGCGCTTTGCAGATATTTCAGCTCCTTGTCAATCAGGTAGCCAGCAACAGAGGGCTTCAGATAGTGGGTCACGCCTTCCGTAGACGCGTGCGCCCGGTGCGCCGTGCCAAAGGCGTCGTTTACATATAGGTCTGCGACAGCCGCTAACTGCTCGGCAAATGCCGGGGTGTTTTTTTCTTCTTCAGGATGGAAGCGGACGTTTTCTAGCAAAATAACTTGTCCGGGCTTCATCGCGGCAACGGCGGCTTCCACTTCGGGTCCCACGCAGTCGCTGGGCTTGGCGACGGTTTGTCCCAGCAGTTCTGACAGGCGCGCGGCGACAGGGGTGAGGCGGTTCTTATCGGTGGCGCGGGCGGCGAAGTCATCGCCTTTGGGACGGCCAAAGTGGCTAGTGAGGATGACTTTTGCGCCTTTGCCAATGAGATCGTTAATCGTTGGCAGGGCGGCACGAATGCGCGTATCGTCAGAGATATTGCCCTGCTCATCAAGCGGCACGTTAAAGTCGGCTCGCACCAGAACACGCTTGCCCTGTAGGTCGTCGGCAGTCAAATTTGCTAGAGTTTTCTTGGACACCGCTATAAACCCCCTAAGTAAGTCTTTTTACCTATTCATCATTGTAAAACGTCAGGGCTTGCTAACAGACAGGGGAGAGACGCGACTCTTTCTCTACAAAAACTTGTCACTGCTGCCCTGCTTTATAGCTTTTGCTTATAAATTCGCCCGCAGTGAAGTGCTCCCAAACGCGCTGCCTCGCCCTCCCGTTTGTCGCTGACGTTTTGCTGATCCCACCCATCACTCTACCGAACTCTGCGTCCCCATAAGGCGTGCCATGTTTAAAACTGTTTTATTTCCAATTGATCAAAGTCGTGAGTCGCGAGAAGCCGCTGATGTGGTGGCGGATGTCGTGAAGACCTACGGCAGCAAACTGCTGATTTTGTCCGTCGTCGAAACGCTCGAAGACGACAAACCTCCTACGGCGGCAGATTTAGAAATGACCTCACCGGAGGCGATCGCCGAACTGCTGCACAGTGCTAAAGCCCTGTTTACAGAACAGGGTATCGACGCACAGGTGATGGAGCGGGCTGGCAAACCCGCCTTCACTATTTGCGACGTGGCAGATGAGGTAAATGCCAACCTGATTATTATGGGCTGTCGGGGATTGGGACTTACCGACGAAGGCGCATCCGACAGCGTCACCAGCCGCGTCATCAACCTGTCGCCCTGCCCGGTGCTGATTGTGCCGTAGGAGAGGCGTATGTGGTTTTCCAAGAAAAGGAGTGACGGCGTTCACCCAGCGACAATCACTTAAGCGGGCGATTGGGACCAGCCGGCAAACGCTCCTGTAAACTGAGCCAGGGAAATTATCTGAATTTGCGGGTCTTGCTGGGCAGCGTCGCGTTCGGCGGCGGTGTTATAGCCCCAATCTGCCAAAAACAGTTTGACGTCGGCCAGGTCGGGCTGGGTTTGAACCGTTTGCAGCGTTTTTAGGCGGTCTTCGACAAACCACACCCTGGGTGGCACGGTGTCTTGGGTGTGCTTTTGGATCAGGTCGCGCAGGGTTTGCGATTTGGGCTGACGAATTTCTTTGCCAATTAAGCGATCGCCCGGAAACTCAACGCCCTGCTGCGCCAAAAGCTGGCTGATAAACCGAGACTCCTTGGTGCTGACGATATAGGTGTCGATAGCGCTGTCGAGGGCCTGCGCCAGCCGCTCGATCACGCCCGGATAGAACCGATGCTGCGCCAGCCAGTTGTCCAGATCTGCGGCAATCCACTCGTCGCGGCTGCCGTCTACGGCGGCGCTGAGGTCTGCCGGGTTGAGCTGCTCCTGCGCGATTTGCTGCTTTGCCAGCCTGCCCCAGTCTGCCAAAATTTCGGCTTCAGAAACGCCCAACAAGAGCGATCGCACGACTAGCGGCATTTCCCAGCCCGTCTCCACTACCGGCCGGGTGCGATAAAACGACTCTGCCAGTCCCACGGGCGGCGTTTGCTCCGGCGGCGACCAAATGCGGCAATAACCCCGCCACGCCGTTTGAAAATATTCGATCATGCCGTCACACAGCACGCCATCAAAATCAAGCGCCAAAAGGGTTGGCTCGGCATCTGCACTGGCTATATCTGCACTGGCTGTCTCTGCACTGACGGAATTGGGCATGGGCGATCGCTCTCGAAAAACGGCTGAAAAAGGCAAAAATGCCCGCTCAAAACTCAGACGTTAGTTTATCGCAAGTGAAATTGCGCAATGGGTAGTCAGGCAAACTGTGTCAGCCTCAAACTCATGGCAAAGTAAGGAGAATTCACGATGCATCGATCACTTTCAGCGGCAACCCTCAGCGGTAATTCTCGGCGGCAACCCTCAGCGGTTTTGAATACTGGGATTATGAGCATTGGGATTCTAAACGCTGGGATTCTCACGCTGGGATTCTACATGCTGGGGTTCTGCACCCTGAAAAAATCTGAAATCTTGGCTGCGAATTCTGGAGTGGCGCGGCCAGACCTTGTAGATTAGAAGGTTATTCGGAGGGGTCGAAACGGTGGTTGGGTAACGGTCGGGTAATGGTCGGGTAATGGTCGAATAGCTTGGTGATCGAATGGGCGATCGCACCCTCTCTGCACTATGGTTCTTAGGTTGGACGACTTGCAAGCACTGCGAGAATGCTGCCGAGACGAGGCCGCCTTTGAGCGGTTGCGGACACTGCTAGAACAGGCAGGCTACGCCGATCGGGAGGCTCATGCTGAATCGGCTACCGCCTCGCCGCGGCCCGCTGCCGGCGATCGCCCTGTCGAGGCGAGTTATCGCGCCATGCTAGATGCCATTCCCGATTTAATGTTTCGGCTCAATCGTGACGGCTACTACCTCGACTTTGAAGGCAAACAGGTTATCAAGCTTCCGCGTGAAGCGCTGATCGGCAAACATGTCACCGAACTGTTGCCGCCGGAGGTGGCGCAGGTGTGTTTGGAGGCGATTCGGCGGACGCTCGAAACGGGGCAATTGCAAACCTGTGCCTACCAGCTCTGGGTCGATGGAGAGCTACGAGACTATGAGGCGCGACTGGTGGTAAGTGGGAATGATGAGGTGCTGTCGGTGGTGCAAGACGTGACGGAGCGACAGCGCGTAGAATCGCATCTGCAAAACAGTGAAGATCGGCTCCGCTGCTTTTTTGAAGCCACGTTTGAAGCGGTGATCATTCACAATTTTCAGCAGATCTTGGATGTGAACCCGGCGGCGGTGCGGCTGTTGGGCTACACGGCCGAAGAAATGATTGGGATGCCCGTGCTGAATCTGGTGGCCCCAGAGTCACTGGAAACCGTGCGCGAGCAGTGGCGATCGCTCGTCCACCCCGAAGATGCTTACAGCTACGAGGCGACGGGCATCCGCAAAGACGGCAGCCGCTTTTTGGGCGTGGTGTTTGCCCGTGGCATTGAATATCAGGGCGAGCAAGTGCGCGTGGCCAGCATTCGCAACATCACCGCCCGCAAACAGGCCGAGCTGCGCTATCAGGCAATGCTCAACGCCATCCCCGATCTGATGTTTCGCATCCGGCAAGACGGCACTTACCTCGACTGCAAAGCCGAGCGCGACAGTGATTTACTGATGCCGCCCCGCGACCTAGTCGGTAAGTCCATCTACGATGTTTTGCCGATGGATCTGGCTACACAGCGGATGCAGGCGGTGCATCGGGCGATCGCCACGGGCGAACCGCAAGTCTTTGAATATCAACTGCGGCTGAGTCAGCCCTCCAAATTTGCCCCTGCTCAGCAGGAAGGCGATCCGCATCTGCGCGACTATGAAGCCCGCGTGGTGGTCAGCGGCGAAGATGAGGCGGTGGTCATTGTCCGCGACATCAGCGATCGCAAGCAGTCGGAAGCAGCACTCCGCCTGTCCGAAGAAAAGTTTTCCAAAGCCTGGCGCTCTAGCCCCAATCCCATGAGCATCGCCACGCTGCTAGAAGGGCGCATGATCGACTGCAACGATGGCTTTTTGGATGCGATGGGCTATCGCCGCGAAGAAGTGATTGACCAGCAGGTGCATGACCTGGGGGTTTGGGTTAATCCGAGCGATCGCGACCGAGTTGTAAACCTGCTCCAGCAGCATGGCTCCGTCCACAACATTGAATATCAGTTCCGCATCCGCAGCGGCGAAGTCCGCAGCGGCCTCTTTTCGGCTGAGGTGATCGAGATTAACGGCGAGCCATGCCTGATCGATACCATCGTAGACATTACCGAGCTGAAACAGGCCCAAGCACAACTGCTAGCCGCCACCGAGCGCGATCGCCTGCTGGGAGAAATTGCCCTCCGCATCCGCCAGTCGCTCGATCTGGAGCAAATTTTGAACACCACGGTCGAAGAAGTGCGCCGCGTCCTCAAGGCCGATCGCGTCACCATTGGGCTAGATCTGGCCGATCGACGCGGACAAATCGTGGCGGAAGCCGTGGAGTCTCGCTGGCGGGCTATGAAAGGACTGATCATCGAAGATACAGACTATCTGGAGGAGACGCGCCAGGGCTTCGTCAAGCACGAGGTCGAAGTCGTAAACGACGTAGCCACCAGCAGCCATCCCCGGGCGACCAGAGCGCTGACCGAGTTTCAGGTGCGGGCGTGGCTGGCTGTGCCGATCACCATTGAGAACGACATGTTTGGGCTGCTGGTGGTGGATCAGTGCGCTGGCCCGCGTCAGTGGCAAGCCGAAGAAATCGAGTTTTTGGAACAGCTTGGCACCCAGGTCAGTATTGCAATTCAGCAGTCGAAGCTCTATCAGCAGGTGCGTGAACTGAACACTGGATTGGAACAAAAAGTGCGCGAGCGGACGCTGGAATTGCAGCAAAAGAACGAAGAGTTGCAGGAACTCAACACGCTCAAGGATGAGTTTTTGAACGCTTTTTCGCATGATTTGCGGACGCCTGTGATGGGCATTTCTCTGGTGATTAACAACCTGCTGAATCAGCCAGGAGAAACCATTCCGCTCAGCCGCGCCATGCTAGAGCGTATGCTGCAAAGCAACAATTATCAGCTCCAGTTGATCAAGTCGCTGCTGGAAGCCCACTCCGCCGAAACGCGGGGCGTGTCGCTGCACTACGATTTGGTACAGCTCAGCCTGCTGATTCAGGTCATTGCCGAAGACTTGGAGCCGCTAGTGACGAAAAACCACGCCACGCTGCAAAACCAGGTGCCGCCCGATTTGCCACTGGTCAATGCCGACTCGATGCAGATTCGCCGCGTGTTTGAAAACCTGATTACCAATGCGCTGAACCACAACCCGCCTGGCATTTGCATTACGATTAATGCAGCGGTGGAAGACGATTTGATTCGCTTTACGATTCAGGACGATGGTGTAGGCATGGCTCCTGAAACCTGCGATCGCCTCTTTACCCGCTACAGCCGAGGACCCAACTCGCGTCACTCCACAGGCATTGGGCTGGGTCTTTATCTGGCAAGACAGATCATCACCGCTCACGGCGGCCAAATCGGCGTGACCAGCACCCCCGGCACCGGGGCCACCTTTTGGCTGACCTTGCCCCTGGCAATTCCCCCTGGCGCAAACCCCACCCCCGAAGAAGACCCGCCCTAGCCGGAGAGGCGAGAGTTTTGGAGGTCTAAGCCCGCTCAGTAATCCGCGTCGTGCGGAAGGTCACATTCACCCCTTCGTTGGACTGTTCTAGCACCAGCAGTGGCGTGGGCTTGGCCTTTTGATCCCAATGAATGTAGGCGATGCGCCCCTGGATGGTGGGCTGCCAGTTGTCGTCGGCCTGCTGG
>RFIF01000094.1 GCA_003695655.1 Cyanobacteria bacterium J069 | reverse complement strand
ACCTTGAGCTGTTCAAAAACGTTTTGCTTTTCCAGGATATGGCGAACGGTTTCCGTCGGCTGAGCGCCTTCTTTCAGACGCTTAATGATCGCGGGCACATTGAGCTTCACTTCGTCGCTCCGGGGATTGTAGAAGCCCAGTTCTTCCAGAGGGCGACCGTCACGACGAGAGGTGCTTTGGGCTGCCACGATCCGATAGCTCGCCTCAAACTTTTTGCCGTACCGTTTCAAACGCAGCTTAATCATGTTTGAATCAATTGCTCCTGAGGTAATTCACAAGACTTGCCATAGTCCAGCTTCTCATTCTACTACGCCAGCGCCGCTAATCGCAGCACTTCATAGCGTGCCAAATCCTTTTTTCTTTTTCTCTTTCTTCTTTTTCTTGGCGGCTGGCCCGCCCGGATAGCCACGCCAGCCGGGTTGTGGCATATTTCGTGGGTCGCCGCCCATAGCTGGAGCACTGCCCCCGCCAAATAGTCCACCCATGCCGGGCATTCCCATGCCGGGCATCTGCCCTTGTCCCATTTGCTGCATGAGCGATCGCATTTTTTGAAAATCGCTAACCAGCTTGCTCACATCATCCAGACCATAGCCTGCACCTTTGGCAATACGGCGACGGCGGCTAGGGGAACTAGAGAGCAGGTCAGGATTTTTGCGCTCCTGACGGGTCATGGAATTGATCATCGCCTCCGCCCGTTTTAGCTGCACCTCGCCCTGCTCAAGCTGCTCGCTAGAAATCTTGTTCATCCCAGGAATCATCTTCATGATCCCACCCAGCGATCCCATGGCTTTTAGCAGGCGCGTTTGCTTGAGGAAGTCGTCAAAGTCAAACTGCGCCGTTAGAATCTTTTCCTGAAGCTTTTCGGCTTCAGCAATGTCTACTTCTTCCTGGGCTTTTTCTACTAGGGTCAACACATCGCCCATACCCAAGATGCGCGAAGCCATGCGATCAGGATAGAAAGGCTGGAGTGCTTCAACTTTTTCGCCAACCCCCACAAACTTGATCGGCTGCCCCGAAATTTGCCGTACCGACAGCGCCGCGCCACCGCGCGTGTCGCCATCCAGCTTGGTCAAAATGGCTCCGGTGATGCCGATGCGATCGTGGAAAGTGCGGGTCAGGTTGGCCGCTTCCTGTCCCGTCATTGCGTCCACCACCAGCAGCACTTCATGGGGCTGCACGGTGTCTTTAATTTGGGCCAGCTCACCCATCATGTCTTCATCGATTTGCAGGCGGCCGGCAGTGTCAATAATGACGGTGTTGATGCCGTCTGCCTTCGCCTTAGCAACGCCCTGTCGCGCAATTTCCACGGGATCGGCATCGCTGCCCAGCTCAAACACAGGCACGTTGATCTGTTTGCCCAGTGTGATTAGCTGGTCGATGGCGGCAGGACGATAGACGTCGGTTGCCACCAGCAGCGTGCTCCGGTTTTGTTTGCGCAGATGCAGCGCTAGTTTCGCGGTGGCGGTGGTTTTTCCGGTGCCCTGAAGCCCTGCCATCAGCACGATTGTGGGCGCAGGCTCAACTTCTGCCAGCGGCACATTCGTTTCTCCCATAACCTCGACAAGCTGGTCATGGACAATTTTGATGAACTGCTGGTCGGGGCGCACGCCTGAGATGACTTCGGCTCCGAGTGCTTGCTCCTGCACCTGGGCGACAAAATCTTTGACGACCTGGAGATTGACATCGGCTTCCAATAGCGCCCGTCTCACTTCCCGGAGCGCCTCCTGGATGTTGGCTTCAGAAATTTTGTCTTGACCGCGAAGCTTTTTCCAGGCTCCCTCAAGGCGATCGGCTAGCGCTTCAAACATAGTGGATCTGTGTTGGTCTATGGGCTGAGCATTTTGGATGCAGGATCTCTATCCTAACGTCATTAGGACAGCACACAAGCTGCCCAGTACGACCCAACACTAAAGGGGTGTTCTGGTTGAGAACACCCCTAAAGGACTTGGGTTATGAGCGATCGCCCCCAACTCAGCAGCCGCTAGCGGGACTCAGCACTCAGCAGTTCCGTAATCGCCTGATGTTCGATGGGCGTTTCAGACGGAATATCGCCACGGGTATCCGCAATCAGCCAGTCCAATGCCGCCGCCTGCACGTCGATCGATGCGCCTGTCTTATCGACGCAATAGCGGCCAAACACCAGCTTGTCTACCAAGCGCACTCCTGGCCCCAGCCGAGAATATTCAAAAATCACGCTGTTATCGACGGTTGCGCCGCTGCAAATGTGGCAGTTGGGGCCAATCATCGACGGGCCGATGATGCGGGCACCGTCTTCAATCTTGGTCATGCCGCCAATATAGACCGGGCCTTGAATATCCACTTTGTCCCAGTTCACGGCAACGTTGATGCCGGTATACACGCCAGGACGCACCTCCCGACCGGGAATCGACACGTTTTTCACTTCGCCTGTTAGCACGCTGCGGATAGCCTGCCAATAGTCGGGTACCTTGCCGATGTCCACCCATTCAAAGTCCATTGAGATGCCATAGAAGGGTGCACCCTTTTCCACCAATGTGGGAAATAGCTCACCGCCGATGTCGAACTCTACACCGGAGGGGATGTAGTCAAAAATTTCAGGCTCAAAGATGTAAATCCCGGTGTTGATGCTGGTGCTGAGGGCTTCTTCGACCGAGGGCTTTTCCTGGAAGGTTTTGATCCGGCCGGATTCATCCGTGACGACGACACCGTAACTTGATACTTCTTCACGCGGCACGTCTTTCATGATGATGGTGGCGATCGCCCCTTTTTCCCGGTGCCAGCGCACGGCTTCGGTCAGGTTCAGATCAATCAGCGCATCGCCACACAACACCACAAACGTATCATCAAAAAAGGGCGCAAAGTCCTGAATTTTGCGCATCCCCCCTGCCGATCCTACGGCTTGTCCCTTTAGCTCACCATCTACAATTCGCCCCTCAAAGGAATAAGCGATTTGCACACCAAACCGCTGTCCATCGCGAAAGTAGCTTTCGATCTCATAGGCAAGGTGACTCACGTTCACCATGATTTCATCAAAGCTGTGCTGCCGCAGAAGCTCTAGCAGAAACTCCATTACAGGCTTTTGCAAAATGGGAATCATGGGTTTGGGAATCGTGTAGGTGATGGGACGCACCCGAGTTCCCTTACCAGCAGCGAGGATCATGGCTTTCATAGCTTTTGCTCTAACCTTTGGGGCAATTTACTGGGTAATTTACTACCGTCAAACGAAAGTTAACTCTACGCAATCTAACCTAATGTTCCCCACTTTTGGCAGTCTGTCCGAAAAGCATCTGGGGAATTCACAGAATCTTCGCCAGTCAGGTTCTTTGAAAAATCTTGGGTTAAGCCTTCAGGATTTCAGCCTAAAGGCGCAGCAAGTGATAACTTGAAGACCTTTGCAGATCCATACCGACCGTACTTACCGCACAAACCTGACTTGAACCTGACTAGATTCGGATCTTACTAGAGCAGTTGGTAGTAGTTGGATTGTTTGGATTGTAATGAGATTTTGAGTTGTCTCCATACCCTAGCCTCCATCAAGCTAATCCAGCAAGTTCAGCGCGATCGGGTCAGTTGCTGGCTCACTTCCAGTTTCTGCCAGGCTGCGCACTTGTAAATCTTGATAAAACTCTTCCTGAAGCAACTCCACTTTAGACTGAGCCGAGAGATAGAGCAGTGCCCAAAACACCCCCACGCGATCGCCCTGTGGAGTGGCGTGCTGCCCTGCTTGCCGGGTTTCGGCGGCGGATTCCGACTCGACCCAGAGATCAAGCAAATGCTCAAACTCCATCCACTCGTCGCCCTGGCTCATGGCATCCCAGTGGTCTTGCAAAAACTGCTCTAGCGCGGCGGCAATCTCCGAGAGATTTTCCTGGTGGGCAAGCTGGGTGATGACCCGCACAGCCTGCGATCGCGACTGGGGGCGGGGCCGGCGGACTCGCTTGCGGGGCTGCGGATCGGCGACGGCAACCGCCATCAGCTCAAGCTGTGAGATCAGTTCTTGCAGCGTCACCTGGCGGCTTTGCATAGGTCGCGCTACGGCCCGCCGCCGCAGGCGACGCTCCAGACTCAGCGGCAGCGGCGAGCCTGTGGTTCCGTCTGGTTCCTCTAGAAAGTCTTCTTCGACAATGGCGTCGTCCTGGGTGGTGCGGGCCAGCGTGTCGGCCTTCAGCAGCACCAGCATGGAAGCATAGAGAAAAGCTTGACCCGACTGCGACAGATCGGCCTCGTAGGGGGCGCGGCCGGCTTCTACGGTTTGCAGGGGCTGGAGCTGGCTGAGAAATCGGTCGATTACATCAATGACTTTGACATCCCAGGGATCGATTTCGCCCCGTTCAGACAGGTCGATCAGCAGGGCGATCGCATTTTGCGCTAGGGAAAGAGGCATTTTTCGGACAGCCCCACCTGAATTGGATGCGAAGGGTTCGTCAAGGATTTCTCAATGACTAGTTTGCCGCAAGTCGTCTGCCAGACTTAGTGCAGCAAACCACCCCAGTAAAACCATCATTTTTAACAAATCGGCCGTTAGTGAATTGGCTATCAGCCAACAGACCTATCAGCCAACAGACCTATCAGCCAACAGACCTATCAGCCAGCAGACCTATCAGCCAGCAGACCATAGACCACCAAATCTCTATCTAAATATTTACTGGCTACTCTATTGGCTACTAACTCTATTGGCTACTAATGTAGACGAAATAACCCGCCATTAGCCCAATTAGACCCAGCAACAGCAGCGGCACCCACAGGCTAACGAGATCAGTCATGCAACCTGACCTCGCCTGCTGTATCTCCCAGGACAATTACTACCACCAGCGTCGGCATCCGAATCAATCCCCCTAAATTTCGGAGGACGCTGAAATGAGTCGGGAAAGGCTCTGGGGCGATCGCCCAATGCATCACTTGGCAAAGACCTCAGTCACTTCTACATCCTGAGCGGTTGGCTGAGAAGCTGGCAGCAGGCGCTGCTGCTCTTCCAGTTCGACTTTATAGCGCTGCACGTCCTGTTCCAGTTCTTGAATTCGCACATCGCGCTGTTGTAACTCGCGTCCCGATTCCATGAGTTTCTGGATCTGGTTCCACACGCTAAACACCCAGGCCAGCACTGCGCCAAGTCCCATCGCTAGCAATAGCTCTATGGAAAGAGGAGCCTTAAGATCTAGCCCTTCTACAACATGAATGACCGCAGGTTCGGTGTTTTCAATGCCAAACAGCACCAGGGCCAGACAAATCACAAAGATCACGACAAAGTTGACTTGGCGCATGGAGTTTGTCCCTCGCTCTTTCACTCACACAGCAGACACCCAACATATTACAAACTTTCTTGCCACAGATGGAGATCGCTCCAGATTCCCACTCGATTCAAGCTTCTCGAGCAGCGAATGTCCGAGAGGAGCAGAGCCGGAGACAGGTGAACACCCTCCGCAATGTTTTGGAAATTTGCGTAGTTTTCTCTGATCGTCTCCATACTGCCAATTTTCTGGCTCCCAAGTTATCTAGCCTGTTTCGTCAAGGCTTTGAGCCATAGGATGAAAACCAGGTAACTCAGAATTTTCACTGACAGAAACTGAAATAGGGGTGTAATTAAAACCCATCAGCTCTCCGGATAGGGCACACTGACCTACGAATACGGAGATAGCGAGTTTGGATATCATTCGTTCACGCCGAGAGGATGCGGAGAGTACACAGATAGAAGATTTACAGACGCGCCAATAAAGCGCGCCAAGATTCACGACTCGTTCTACCCCTCGCTTTTGCTGCATTCATCTAATTTCTGAGCAGTTTATCAGGCACACAATCTCCAGGAATATCCAGTACCCGCAAGACGAGGCTGCTGTTCCAGCGATCGCGATCGCCCTCCAACTGTTTATTCAATCGCTCAGGATTCCTGAACCGAACTGCTGGCAAGGCAAATCTAGATAATCTAGAAAATTCACGGATGACCCTCATGAATTGCGGAGAATGAAAAGTGATGCTCTCAGTATTACGAAATTTACCCTGGTGATCGAAGAACAGTAGAAATCCTCAGTATTTACCGATTAAACCCTGTTCCCACAAGCCTTCTGGGACTTGCTTTGTGTGTCAAAAAGCCGCAATCTTTCCGTCCTGAATTTGAAGCATTGCGTCAATACAGGAACTTTAAAAAAGTCTCAAGCAAATTAAAGCTTCAGGCAACCTTTCCCCGTCCTTCTATCCATGACTGGGGGCAACTTCATAGCATGTGGGGAGTAAGAGCTAACCAGAACTGACTGACCTTTAGTCAACCTCCCTTCTTTACCTACCCATCCGCCGTGAAGGAGCGCAAGCAAACCGTGATTCTCACCTCCAGCCAACCTTCTTCCGTCATGAACTACTCCTCAAGACTTATGCAAATCGCTGAGCGACGAGCCGAATTGAAGGAGGTGCATCCCTCGGTGACTAGCAAGACAAAGCGCTTGATTGATATCGCAGGCGCACTGGTTGGGTTGGCAATTATCGGCGCAATTCTGCTTCCAGTGGCGATCGCCATCTGGCTAGACAACCCTGGCCCCGTTTTTTACAGTCAGATTCGCTGCGGACTTAACGGACAGTTCTTCCGCATTTGGAAATTTCGCTCAATGGTGGTTGATGCCGATAAAGTCAAACACCTGGTTAAAAATGAAGCACAAGGACTAATTTTTAAGAACGAGAAAGACCCCCGAATCACTCGCGTCGGTCGGTTCCTCCGCCGCACTAGCCTAGATGAATTGCCCCAGTTCTGGAACGTGCTGGTAGGTGACATGAGTCTGGTCGGAACTCGTCCTCCCACCCAGGACGAAGTATCCAAATATAGCACTCATCACTTTCAACGCCTTGCCGTGAAGCCGGGAATTACCGGAGAATGGCAGGCCAACGGGCGCTCTACCGTCAAAGATTTTGAAGAAATCGTCAAAATGGATCTGGCTTACCAAAAGAAGTGGTCGGTGGGCTACGACATCCAGCTCATCTTCAAGACCATTCAAGCCGTGCTGAACAAGAGCGGCGCTTGTTAAGCGAGATTTTAAGCGACACTCCTTTGCTTTCGTACGGGTTTGCGCTTGGACTAGAAACGTCTCCTGAAACAGCGGGTTATCCTGCGCTTCGGGAGACGTTCTGCTATTGGGGGTGCATTGTCTATTGGGCGTGCATTGTCTATTGGGGGTGCATTGTCGGGAGAAATTGTTTAGTAGTAGCCTGACCCATCTCGCCGCTTAAAGAAGCGATAGGATGGCTTGATTCCAAACTAGGGGCTGTCATCAATTATCAGCGAAATTTAGGTTTCTGAGGAGTTTCAGCCCCTAGCCTAGTTTGTTTGGGCGGGCGCGATAGTGCTGATTCCTCAAGGGTTCTGAGGTGAATTGATGACGCGCCCTAGGTTGGCAGGTCACTCCTTGCATCAATACAGATGCAGAGATCCTGGTTGGGCAGGCGATCGTAGCGATCGATCTGAAACTCAACTCGCACCGTTCCAAGCTGGCACTCGATGCAGGGCTGGTCTTCGGCATCCCGGTCGAGTTGCTCATAGGGCCATTGTTCGACCTCAGCGCCAATCCGGTCAGTCTCGGCCCGCAACAGCGCCCAGTTGGGGCGATCGCGCTTTATAAACCTCACGCTGCAAACCTCAAGCTGAGTGAAATCCCCATACTCTGACCTTAAGCTCAGCTTAAATCACGCTCTAGCCAAGCCCGCATCTTGCCTGGGTTGAGCAAGCCGTAGGGATCAACCTGTTCCTTGAACGCAAGCTGTACCGGATCGATCGTTTTGCGACCGCCGTCTTCCAGAATATAGGTGTGGGGGTTGGCAATAAACGCGCCCTGATCTTCGTGGTATTGGATAATTTCTCTTAGCCGCTCTGGAGTGGAATAGCGCACCAGTTGCAGCGCCGCTGGTACGACGCCTCCGCCCGTCCGCAAAAACTCCAGGTGCATCATCACTTCATCGCCAAAGTGGTGATACATATGCTCGACCAGCTCTAGGTCTTTGTCAGCAGGGAACAGCGTTTGCAGATAGGTAAGCGTCGGATCGACACTGCGGGCGTGTAGCGTGGTGTGGTTCCAGGTAAACTCCATCAGCATCGTGCCTTTGCTGGCTTCTTGGGCAGATTTTTGATAGCAAACTGCGCCACCAAACTGTTTTACCAAATCGGCAAACGGCTCCAAGCTCGGTTCTGCCACCATCACAAAGGCACAGTGTTTGCCTTCGGGGATGCTGTTGCGAAGCGCCGCAAAATAAGTCGGCACCGGGTGAGCAAAGATGGTAATCAGCTTTTTCACAATGCCGTCGGAGTCGCCCAGGGCTTGCCCAAACTGAGCCGCCGTCATGAAATCATCAAAGGTAATGATTAGCTCTGCCCAGGGATAAGCCGGACCAAGGGGAACTTCCAGTTCGGTGATGATGCCATTGGTGCCGTAGGCGTGATTTACCTGCTGCACTTCGTCGCCGCGCAGCTCTAGCACACGGGGGGTGTCTTCCATCGTCACGACGCGCACGGCATGAAGATTGCCGCGATCGCGCAGTTGCCCAAACGTGACCGAGCCAATGCCACCACTGCCACCGCCGATAAAGCCGCCAATCGTCGCCGTGCGATAGGTGGAAGGGGCCATGCGAATTTCCCAGCCTGTTTCCCGCGTCTGCTTGTCGATATTCACCAGCTTGGCCCCCGGCTCGACACAAGCCAATCCTGGCTTAATCCATTTCACCGCCTGCATTTTGGTCAGGTCGAGAATGATGCCGCCGTCTAGGGGCACGCACTGCCCATAATTGCCTGTGCCTGCGCCGCGCACCGTCAGAGGGATGCGACGCTGAACGCAGACCTGGGCAACCCGCAGCACCTCGGCTTCGCTAGTCGGACGCACCACCAGATCGCCCACTTTGTTGTCTAGGAGCGGGCGCAAGATGGGACTGTAGGTGTAGTAATCCTTTGATAATTTGGCGACCTGGGTCGCATCACAAATTACTTCGATGTCGCCCAAATCGGCCGCAATAGCGTCCCAGTCAAGCGTTCGGGGTGCAGTCAGCGCCATGCAATATCCTCCTTAAAGATCCCTCTAGCCGCTCTCTTTAGGGCGATCGCCCCAAAAACCCAGCTCCCAAAGACTCAGCCCCCGCAGACCCAGCCCATAGCTTGGACTATACAGGCAGAGCCACAGAGCCGCCCAGTGACGAGTTCCCAAAAGTTTTTGCCACTGTTCTCTTAATCTAGCGAGATTGCACCCTGCGATTGGGTAGAGTGCGCTACGAAAACCGGAGTGATTTTTGCGCCCGCGCTAGCGCCTTGGGGCAAGAATTTTATTTCTAGCACGAAATTTGCATTACTCTGTGTGTAGCTACTGATTGATAGTGACCCCCCACTTCAAAATCAAGGATGCTTTCCTATGTTGATCTGGATTTCGATCAGCGCCGCTGTTTGTTATACGATTGGCGGCGTATTTATGCAGCTTTCGGAAGGGCTAACTCGCTTCACGCCGAGCCTCATGATTTATGTCTGCTTTTTGGGCGGAGCAAGCCTACAAACCTATGCCACTCGTTTAGCGGGCGTCATGGGATTGTCCTATATCTTAGTACTCGGCTTAGAAGCAGTGTTATCGGTTTTATTTAGTGTCCTAATTTTCCGAGAGGGCTATACCTCCATTAAGATCGCCGGGCTGATGCTGACGGTGCTGGGCGTGGCGCTGCTGCGGGCAGAAATTGTCTAGGTGCAAAGAGCAGGGCTGTTCCCTTTCCCAGGATTCGGACGCTGGCGAATGCCTTTCCTCCAGGAAACGTTTACAATCGTTAATAATTGATAAACGTCTTGGAAACTTCCATGTTGCGCGATCTGCTTTCCTTTCGGCTGGCGATTGACCCGACGACCGTGGCCAGTGTTGGGCTATGGGCGCTGGCGCTATACCTGGGCTTTTCACCTGTAAGCGATTGGGTGATGGAGCAGATTAGCCGCTGGCTCAACTTTGCGGAGCGATCGCTCTATACATCCCAAGCTGAGTTTGAGCGCACCCGCATCGCTCGCGAAGCGCAAAACAGCTTCTACGCCTCGCTGCTGAGTGTGGTGCCGTTTGTGCTGGCGGGATGGGGGCTGAGCTACCTTAGCGACATCAGCCTGGGTCGCAGTTGGTCAGTGAGTATGGGGATTGTGTCGGTGATTGGCGCAGCAGTGTATGAGCTGGGTCGGCGCGACGGACAGGCTTCGGATGAGGAATAGAGCCTGGATTGCAAAGCTGGAGGGTTGGATTGAGGATGTTGGCGGGTGGCTAAGGGAAGCGCTAAGGCTGTACCGTTACCACTTCCACGTCCTGAATGGGTTGCCCGTTATGCGTTAGCGCTTCATGTCCGTTAGCATTCAGACCGACCCTAATTTCATGAGTTCCAGGTGCAAGACTTTCTAGGTAATACCAGTTTCCGTAGAGGCGGGTGATTTTTACGCCATCAATGTAGAGGTGGGCATGTCCCTCTTGAGAACTACTGGCTTGGTTCACCCGTTCCGGGGCGAACTGGAAATGGGTAACTCTGACTTCTAGATTCCATCCCTGGCGAGAATCTGGATGGACGGTCAAGTCTACTGAGGGCACAGGTTGTCCTGAAGGAATTTCCAATACGCCGTGTTCGTGATCGTCTGAATGGACATGTGTTGAGTCAGGTACTGGCGGATGCCCAGGTGCGTGGCTATGTCCTTCATGAGCATAAAGCTGGGGCTGGGCCGTCGCTCTCGGTAGGGCGATCGCCAGTCCCAAGGACACCACAGCCAGACTCAGCATTAGCCGACGTTTCGGAGTGTTCATAGCAACCATTAGTCTTGAGGAAATATCTTGAGGAAATATCTTGAGGAAACCTGAAAGCGCGTACAGTCAACTGCAAAGGAATGGGTTGGCGGGCGCGCTCCCAGGGGCAGCGAGTCTGTTAACCGATTGAGGTTTGCGATCGCCACTGCTTGAGCAACTGCACCGCCTGGCGGTAGGCGTCTGGCGCAAGCTCCGGGTGTTCGCCAAAATAGCGGACGGATTCACGCAGATCGGCGATCGCCCCGACTGCTTCCCCCCGCTGCCGCCGCACCATCGCCCGCCCAAAGTAGGCTTCGGCATAGGTGGAATCGATCTGAATAGCGCGGTCAAAATCGCTCAGAGCCGCCACCAGATTCCCGTCTCGGTGATAGGCACAGGCGCGATTTAGGTAGGCGCGCGCATTGTGATCGTCGAGCTGGATGGCTTGGGTGAAGTCGGCGATGCTGCTCCGCAAGGCTGACGCCGACGCCCCCTGTCGGTCAGACTCCAGAAGTTCTGCCAGTCCGCGATCGGTATAGATCTGGCCCAGCATTTGATGATCTTGCGGTGGAGCCTGTCTCAATGCCTCGCCATAATCTACAATCGCCTCCCGATAAGCCGCCTGCGCCACTTTTGCCAGGCCGCGATTGTAGCGGGCGCGTGGGTCGTGCGGCGTGAGGCTCAGCAGATGCGTAAAGTCGGCGATCGCCGCATCGGGTTCATCCCGGCGATAGTGCGCCAGCCCACGATTGAGATATGCCTCCGTATTGCGTGGATCAAGCCGCAAGGCCTGCGTGCAGTCGGCGATCGCCTCTGCATACTCCCGTTGATAAATTCGCACCAGACAGCGATCGCCATAGGCCACTGCCGAGTTTGGATTTTCGCGAATTGCCGCATTGAAAGCCGCGATCGCCGCTGGATAATCGCCCTGATGAAACGCCGCAACACCTGCCGTGATGCGCTCTCGCTCAGGCTGCAAAGCCATTTCGGCGGCGATCGCGCTGGGACATCCGCGCCCCAAAACGGCTAGCAAAATGCCCAGCAAGATCAACCACAAAACCGTCTGCTGCGAAGCTCTCTGCCGCGAAGCTATCTGCCGCGAAGCTATCTGCCACAAGCCTATTCGCCGCAGAACCATCTGCCGCGAAACCAAATGTTTGAACAGCTTCTGCATCAGCATCAGTGGTTTACCAACCCTTTTCGGCTTGATCGATGACATAAGCCGCAACAGCAGCAATCTGCTCATCTGTCAGCCGTCCCTTAAAGGCAGGCATGGCGGCTTTGCCATTCGTGACTTGCGTCGTAATGGCGGCGATGGAGTTCATGTCGTATTTTTCCAGCGCTTCTTTCTTCAGCGTTTTTTCAGCGTTTACCAGGTTAATCCCCCCGGCGTGGCAGGCAGCGCAGTTGGCGCTAAATACCTTCGCACCGATAGCCAAATCAGCGTCGGCGCGGGCAGGCAGGGCGATCGCCCCCAGCCCAACTACCAGCGACAGGAGGATCGAGAGCGCCCGCAAAATCCGTTTCATCGTTGTGTTCTCCAGACTATCTAACCTTCTGGAGGCTCATCGTCTCGAAGACCCGCCGCCTTGTCAAAAGACAGCCTGTCAAATCACACCCAATTTAGCGTTTGATCAAATTACAGCTTGTGCAACTCCCAAATGAAGGGTCCATTTGGGGCTTTTCAGGATAATCTCAGGT
>RFIF01000093.1 GCA_003695655.1 Cyanobacteria bacterium J069 | reverse complement strand
GCAAAGATCACCTGTTCAAGCTGTTGCGCCTGCTGATAAATTGCCTCAGCGATTTTGGGGTGAGCATGTCCATGCGTATTCACCCACCAGCTCGAAATACAATCCATAATTTTGTGACCATCTTCTAGCTCCAGCCAGATGCCTTGCGCTGATTTCACCTTCAGCGGTTCAAGGGCCGTTTTTGCCTGAGTAAAGGGATACCAAATGTGAGGATGCATGATTTCAGGGAGGAGTTTAGGACTGGAAAAGCTGATCAAAAGTTCGCTTAAGGGTTGCAGGATTAATCTCATCTAATAGCTCTAATTCTGCCAGGATTGGGACGTTGCCATAATGGGCGATCGCCGCTCGATTTCCTTCATTTTTCGGCCCATTGAGAATCACACCCAATATAGGAATTTCCATCCGCCGTAGTTGGCTAATCGACAGCAACGTATGATTAATCGTGCCCAACGTACTCCGCGCCACCAAACAAACCGGAAGCTGAAATTGCTTGATCAAATCAATCACAAAATCTTGGTCATTAAGCGGCACCATCAGTCCGCCAGCGCCTTCAATAATGAGATACCGATGTGGTAAACCAGTTGGCATCTCAAAATCTGAAAGGTGAATCGAAACACCATCGATCGCAGCGGCAGCATGGGGAGAAAGGGGTTGCGTTAAGGAAAACCTTTCTTTATAAAAATGCGAGTCATCTAGTCCCGTTACCTGACGAACGTAATTCGTATCGCTAATGGGATCTAGTCCTGATTGAATTGGCTTCCAATAGGCGGCATTTAATCCCAGCGTCAGCAGTGCGGAAACAACCGTTTTGCCGACGTTAGTATCGGTGCCTGCAATGAAAAATTGATCGGGAAACCAAGTTGAGCTGAAAGTCATAATCTATTGACGAATTATCGTGAAATAGGCAACATCATAATGAATTAATGTAGAGGAACTGGTAGAGTCATTGAGCGCTTTTTTTAGCTTCCTAAACTCTGAAATGGAGAGCTGCTTTTGGGAAAGATTGGTTCCAGCGCCGATCTGCTTCAGTTCTCGGAAGAAATCAAGAGGTGATGCAAACCTAACTTCAATAGATTCTTGCCAATAGCTGACATAAACTGATGCGGAGGATAGATGATGAGCGATCGCCTCTGGGTCTGGCAATGGATTCGCCGTAAAGGGCAAATCAAGTTCCTGACAGGCAGCTTTCCACTCTGAAAAACTGTGGCAAGTCGGGAAGGAAATGAGAATCATACCACCGGGTTTCAGCGCAGCAATCCAGCGGTTTAGCGCTTGCCCTAGCTGCTGGAACCACTGCACGGCAAAGCTGCTGATGATCAGCGCATAGTCCTTAGAAGAGGGCTGCCAAAGCTCGCCGTCTAATGATTGAAAAGTCAGGTTTGAGCAGGATTTTGGTGCATAAATCTGGCGCTGGCAAACGGTAAGCATTGCTTCAGATAAGTCAGTAATTTCTAGCGGGCGATCGCCCATTCTCTCCACCAAACCCTGCGTCAAAAAACCGGTTCCACATCCGATCTCGATCGCGTTTCCCTGCGGCAATTTCGGCTGCACAAAGTCAAGTTCATTCAGCAGTTTATTTGCACATCTTCTCTGCAACTGAGCAAGTTTACCATATCGCTCTGCCGCCTTTCCAAACTGCTGTTTTATCTGCTGCTTGTGGTAGCTTAAATCCGAATCATTCAAATCAAAATTCATGCAGGTGCGAGAGAGTGAATAGACGCGATCGCTCGTTCCCAGCAGCGTTCAAAATGGGTCAGATGCAGCAAATGTCCCGCATCAGGAATTGAGATAAACTCTGCCCTTGCCAACAGGTGAGTTGCCTGGTCAGGAGTTTCAGGAAACAGCACAATGCGATCGCTCTGTCCATGAAATGCGATTGCCTGTGCCGTTTGTGGCAAATGATCTAGACTCTGTATCGACTGATCCAAATCCTGTAAATCTTGGAGTAAGCGTGTTTGATTCATCTGAGCTTGTCGGGCTTGAAAACTTGATGAATTTTCAGTCCATGCTTCATCAGGCGCAGCAGGTGAAAAACACTTTCTGTAAAAGTTCTGCAATACCAATTCTGGTGTTTGTTCAAACTGCTGAATCATGATTTGCAACATGGCTTGTGACCGTTTTCGCGATCGCCCTCCCAACGGATGAAACGTGAAAAACCCGCCAAAAACTATTAACAAATCGGCTACTTGAATTTGCTCCACTGGGCATAGGTGCAGCCCATAGGAATGGGCAAAAATCACTTTGCGAGTTGGATCTGGGCTAAAGCTGGGCTGATTGGAGATGCCAAAATAGCCCCGATCAAACAGGCTGACAGGGACACCAGCAGAGTGCAGCGCCGTCGCCCAGGGTTGCCAAATGCTGGCGTCAAACCCCCACCCGTGATACGCGATCGCCTCCACGCCATTGCTCATGTCCGCTCCTTAATATGCCAATTAACGATCCTAGATGCTCGGCGGTGTGCTGACTAGACAGGGCCAGCCGCAGCCGCGCCGTGCCGGGGGGAACCGTCGGCGGACGAATTGCCGCAGCGAGGATGCCCTGCGATTCTAGCCATTGCGACAGGTGCAGCGCCCGCTCCGCCTCGCCCAGCATCACCGGGATGATGTGTGTGGTTGAGGGGCCCGTGTCGAATCCTTCGGCTTGAAGCTGGGTTCGGAGGTCGGCGGCGCGACTGGCCAGGGTTTGGCGATCGCCCTCCAGCTCTGGCATCAGTTTTAAGGCAGCGGCGATCGCCCCAATCACCGCAGGCGGCAGCGCTGTAGTGTAAATAAATCCGGAGCAAGCGTTGATCAAATATTGTTGGAGCCGCGCCGAACAGACGACCACCGCCCCAAACGCCCCAAAGGCTTTGCCCAACGTGCCGATCGCCAGGTCTACGCCGGGGTGCGCCATCGCCAATCCTATGCCGCCTGCGCCCAGCACGCCGATCGCATGGGCATCATCCAGGTACAAAATGGCGTTGTAGGTCTGCGCCAGATGGGCGAGCAGGTCTACCTCAGCGCGATCGCCATCCATGCTAAACACGGTTTCCGACACAATCACCACGCGGCTGTAGGTCTGGGTTTCAGCCTGTTGCAGCAGCGATTCCAGATGGGCGTAGTCATTATGACGATAGCGAACGAGCGTGGCGCGGCTGGCCAGTGCGCCGTTGAGCAGACTACTGTGTGCCAGGCGATCGCACAGCACCAGGGCGTGCCGGTCTAGCAGCGCCCCCAACACAGTGACATTGGCTTGAAACCCAGAGTTAAAAAGCAGCGCAGCTTCTCGTCCGCAAGCGATCGCCAGATCCGCCTCTAGCTGCTGATGAATGTCGTAGGTGCCCGTCACCAGCCGTGATGCCGTCGCGCCCGTACCATAGCGTTGGGCATAGTCCTGGGAAGCGGCAATGAGAGCGGGATGTTTGGACAAGCCCAAATAGTCATTGGCGCTGAAGTTCAGGAGCGACTTGCCTCGCTTCAGCACATGTACCGAATCCAGCGGGATCACAGACTGGAGCGATCGCCTGGTTTGCTGCTGCGATCGCCCCACCAAAAACGCCTCCACAAAGGCAAACTTGTCTTCTTTCACCATCTTTGCTCCCTGTTGCCGGGTTCAGCCTGAGTCAACAGCATTTCCCAGAGACTAGAAAAGTCGGTACAGTAAAGCTGTAGCCGCAGTTTATCCCAACTCCCAATTTTCCCATGGCCGATTGGTTAGATCACACCGTCCAAGTCGAAGTCGAAGCGCCCATCGAGCGGGTGTGGGGGCTCTGGTCTGACCTGGAGCAGATGCCCAACTGGATGAAGTGGATCGACTCCGTGACCATTCAGCCCGACAATCCTGAACTGTCGCGATGGAAGCTTGCCTCCCGTGGGTTTGAATTTAGCTGGCAGTCGCGCATCACCAAACTGGTGCAAAACCAAATTATGCAGTGGGAATCGGTCGATGGATTGCCCAATCGGGGCGCGATTCGGTTCTACGATCGAGGCGATCGCAGCATCGTCAAACTCACCGTGTCTTATGCGATCCCCGGCATTCTGGGCAAGGTGATGGACAACCTATTTTTGGGGCGCGTGGTGGAATCAACCCTCCAGGCAGAC
Source organism: Cyanobacteria bacterium J069 (assembly GCA_003695655.1). Taxonomy (GTDB): domain Bacteria; phylum Cyanobacteriota; class Cyanobacteriia; order Elainellales; family Elainellaceae; genus Thermoleptolyngbya. The sequence goes on along the minus strand of RFIF01000093.1, from coordinate 7,758 downwards.
CTCGATCGATTCCGCGACTACGCCACACACACCGAGCCGTCAAGTCGCCAGGGCTAACCAGACGGAGGGCAGTCTGGGGCGATCGCCTGCACTCCAGCAGACAACCTTAATTAAGTTCTCCCCGCCGTTTGATCCCCACCATTGGCACTCCGTTTAACGCGGAATAAATGCCAACTTGTACAGTTGGGCATCTCGCAAATTCTTCATTCTTCCAGCAGGGAGAGAGCCTTAGGCTGTGGCAAACCCTGAGAAGATGTATTTTTAACAGAAAAATTTTAGAATTTCCTATATATTCTGTTTAAGTTCTATAAGTGTTTCAATGGTTCTATAGCTTTTGTTATTGATCCGTTATAAAAGCAATAGTCTCCATAGAATTTCTAAGCGTTAAACCAAATTTAATGATGCCTCGGATACTTGTAATCGACGACGATGTCTCTATCTCAGAGCTTGTGGCTGTCAACCTAGAGATGGCTGGGTATGACGTAAGTCAAGCGTCAGATGGCGTCAAGGGTCAGGCCATGGCATTGCAGCTCCTTCCTGATCTGATCATGCTTGATCTCATGCTGCCCAAGGTCGACGGATTTACCGTCTGCCAGCGCCTCCGCCGTGACGAGCGCACGGCCGATATTCCGGTTATCATGCTCACTGCTCTCAGCCAAACCCAAGACAAAGTTGAGGGATTCAATGCTGGAGCCGATGACTATCTGACTAAACCCTTTGAAGTAGAAGAAATGCTGGCGCGGGTGCGGGCCTTATTACGCCGCACCGATCGCATTCCTCAGGCAGCCAAGCACACAGAAATCTTAAACTACGGACCACTGACGCTAGTGCCAGAGCGTTTGGAAGCGATCTGGTTTGACCAAACAGTAAAGCTGACTCATCTCGAATTTGAGTTATTGCACTGCTTGCTTCAGCGGCATGGGCAAACCGTCTCTCCAAGTGAAATTCTGAAGGAAGTGTGGGGCTATGATCCCGATGACGACATTGAAACAATTCGGGTTCACGTTCGCCATTTGAGAACCAAGCTAGAACCTGATCCCCGCCATCCTCGCTACATCAAAACAGTCTACGGAGCTGGCTATTGCCTGGAGCTGCCCGCAACCGCAACCGCCGCAGAAGTCACAGAAGCGTAAGTAGCCTGAACTGCCACTTGTTCTCTGCTGCCTGAAATTTAGCTGCTCTAGCCCTTTGGCTGCTCTAGCAATCAAGCGTTTCTAGCAATAGGGTGTTACATCTGCACCACACTCATCCGCCAAGTAGCACAGCGCGCGAAATCGCAGAGCCACCACCTCTTCATACAACGGATTCAGCTTGCAAAGAGGCGGAATTCGCAGAACCGTCCGTCCAAATACCCGGATCTCGCGTTCAAAGGGGCATCGGGCAGGGATCAGTTGACAGATCTGATGAGCCTGTCCCTCGTTCGAGATTTCCATGCAATCAAGCCACTGACGCAGCGGACGCAGTGGCGCAACCTGAGGACGTAGCGGCCACAGCATCGGCGAGACAAAAGCAGTCTGGTAGAGAGTCGTCGCTGGCTGCCCAGTTGCTGGGTTCATGCTGCTGGTCAGTTCGTTGGGGAGCCAAGCCCAACTCGACAGTGCCAAATCCGGAGTTCTATAGTGAGACCAATTCATACGAAACACCTCACCCTGCATTGAAGGGTCGTCATGTTGAGAGATGGGCAAAAACTTGTGAGTTTGCAGACACAGGCAAAATCGATTTGAGGAGGAGGCGATTAGCCAGGTTTGAAAAGGGCAGAAAGCAGCACTGATCTGGAAGGCTGAGTGTAACGGGGACACTGCTCTAATCTATTGCCTTATTGGCTAGACCAATTGCCTAAAACAGTTGCCTAAAAACAGTTGCCTAAAATAATTTCCTAAAATAACTGCCTAAAACAAGTACGTCCAAAACAGATGCGTCTAATCAGATGAAAGGAGGAGAGAGTTAACCCATACTTCAAGGTGAAAAAACTGCAACTGCGATCCAAGCTAACGCTTTATTAATGAAGTTGAAGTAGCGTCCTAGACATTGCAGTGTAAATAATCTGCAAGTTTTCTAAGCTTTAGAGGAAGTTAATGACCGCAGTTGGCGATCGCCCTTCCCTGTTTTCCTGATGCCTTCAGATTGCCCGCAGCCTGATTGGATGACTCGCGTGAGATTACGGAATTCTATAGGAGAGCTGGCTGATCTCTTGCGGAATCCACGCGACTCACAGTTTGCAATCCGAACAATTAAACCGATTAAATTAAACTGATTAAACTGATTAATCGATTGCACAGCTTTGATTAATCGATTGCACAGCTTGCAGCCGATAGTTTATACGGCAATACTTTTACGCAGCAATATTTTTATGCGGCAATACTTTTTGATCGGCTGCATTTCGTGGGATCGCCCAACATGGTAGGCTCGTAGGGCGATCGCCTGCTCGGTTCACCCAAACCGTCCTCCTTTTTCTCTGGCATCGATCCCCAACATGCACGCTGACTGGCAAGTCGCCAAAACCTACGAAGACATCCTCTACCACAAGGCAAACGGCATTGCCAAAATCACGATTAATCGTCCCCACAAACGCAATGCCTTCCGCCCCGAAACCGTTGCCGAACTCTACGACGCCTTTAGCAATGCCCGCGAAGATCCCCGGATCGGGGTCGTTCTGTTAACAGGAGCCGGCCCCCACACCGATGGTAAATACGCTTTTTGTGCGGGTGGGGATCAGAGCGTCCGCGGTCAGGGCGGTTACCTGGATCAAGGCGGCACACCCCGGCTCAACGTGCTGGATTTGCAGCGACTGATCCGCACTATGCCCAAAGTCGTGATTGCCCTAGTGGCAGGCTACGCCATCGGCGGCGGTCATGTCTTGCATGTGGTGTGCGATCTCACCATTGCCGCTGACAACGCCATCTTTGGGCAGACGGGGCCTAAAGTTGGTAGCTTTGACGGTGGTTTTGGTGCGAGTTATCTAGCCCGCATTGTCGGTCAAAAAAAAGCGCGAGAAATCTGGTATCTCTGTCGCCAATACACCGCCCAGCAAGCACTGGAGATGGGGTTGGCAAACTGCGTGGTGCCCGTGGAACAGTTGGAAGCAGAAGGAATCGCCTGGGCACAAGAGATTCTGGAAAAAAGCCCGATCGCCATTCGCTGTCTTAAGTCTGCTTTTAATGCCGACTGTGACGGGCAAGCAGGACTGCAAGAGCTAGCCGGCAACGCCACGCTGCTCTATTACATGACAGAAGAAGGGAGCGAAGGCAAGCAAGCATTTCTGGAAAAGCGATCGCCCGATTTCCGCCAGTACCCCTGGCTTCCTTAGGGCTTGATTGCTCTAACGACCAGATTCGGGCACAACCAGATCTTGAGACGGCTAGAGAACCTGCTTCTCTTCCATAGTTGATACCTATTGATGCCTGTTGATGATGGTGTAGCTATCTCGATCTTCGACTAAAATTCCCACTTTCAAAAATATGAGACTAGAATGTGCGTGGGAGTCAACATTGAACACAGATGGCTTAATACACTAGAGCTTATATAGATCAGGGACTACTAATCAGGGACTACTAATGTAAGGCTTATATATAAGGCTTATATAGGCTTCTAGGTCTAAGTCTCGCCGAGCCTGAATCTGAGTCAAGAGCCTGACAGTCCACCAGTCAGGAAGATTAAGCACGCATCTTACAGCAAGCTCATACGCACTATTAAAGCGAACTCGCAAAGCGAACTCGCAAAGCAACAAGCCTGCAAGACAAACCGTTAGCAAGCAAACCCATCTGCAAAGCTAAGATAAAAAATTGCTGTGAGCGATGCAGGATGTGCGGAAAGTGCTGACAACCCGTTGTAGCTAGTCATAGCAGCTAATCTTGATTAAGGCTATCGTCCGTTGACGCAGAGTCGATCTAAGCAGAAACGTTCACACAGAGTCGCGCAGAGTCGCGCTTACTTAAGGTCACATTCGACAGCCAGAACCATACTTTTCTATAGAGGTTAGAGCAGCCATCCATAGAAATTTAATGATGCAAGGTCTGAATGTCGTAAAAGATACCCATAAGGGTTGTGAACTGCGTTAGCGTCCTAAATAGGTCAATATCAAGGGTTTGGCCGCTTTAAGCACGTTTTTATTGCAAGCTTTCTTTTTATAAGGATATTTTAAGATTTACGGCAAGACTGCCGGGTCTGCATAGAGACAAATACTTAAAAAAAGGTTGAGACAAACTAGAATAGTTGGATGTGATGTAGAGAGTGTGGTGATTGGAGGTCGAATATGTTTCTACGACTTGCAGAGCAACACCGTCGGTTTGTACATGATCTGGTAATGAACCTCCAAGCACTGGCTATTGTGCTGGAGCGCCAAGGCTACCTGGCATCTTGCTATACCTGTGGCGGTCAGATGAACAGTGCTTCCTTTATGGTGAGCCTGGGTGAGAATCACCTGATTCGGTTCTTGGTGTCAGACTATGGCATCACCTGGACGGAAATGCGCGATGATCGCGAACTGATGAAGCTTGAAGGAGCAGAGGCCATCAGCCAGCTTCAAGAATTAGCAAATCTCGCCAAGTTTCAAGTTAAGCCATCTGAAGGGCAGATCACGCTAGCGCGCCTCTCGGGCGGTGCTGCTTAACGAAGCTGTGATTTCGCAGCGCTGCACTAATTTTGCGGCAAGCCGACCATTGATGCGGATACTCAAGGCGATCTATATCTATATTTTTTATCCATCTCTACAAGACTCATAAAGTAGAGATGAACTTGAGCCATAGGTGGAGCATTTTTTTGCAAACGCTTCTTGCAATTGCTTGTCTCCGTTAGCCCACAGCTTCGGATATTGCTGACCTAATCATTTCTGAGAAGATTGAACAGTCCCGGAATGATTGCTGTTATGCGTTCTGGGCAGTGAGTATGTTTGCCAATGGGTGTGACATTCGGGATCTGATAGCGGTACGCAATAGTTTGCATTGCCAAGGTTTCCAGGTTTCCAGGTATCAGACCTTTACAAAGATGTCATAGAGCGAGAGCAATATCTCTACGACGATTAGTACGACCACATACCACTCGACCCGAAGCCCCGTGTTGTGCTGAAGCAAGTCTAGGACAGTTTCAGCAGTGCTAGAGATCAGTCCTAGCTTTCGCTCTAGCACCAGGTGGCGATCGCGAATTTCGTACTCATTTTCCAGTCGAGCATAGAGGCGCTCTAGCTCTGGTGCGTCCCACAACAGGTCGGGTTTGTCGATAATTTCTACACGACCCACAATTTTGTGCTGGATTGACAGAGTTCGTCCCAACTGTCGCAAGAGGTCTTTGCCCCAGCGCTCGTCTCGGGTAGTGCGCTGTAACCCTGCTGCAAACGGCTCAATTTGATCAAACACGCTGGCTGTGCCAATTTCGTAATGAGCTAGAACCACGCTCTTGGCTAACACATCAGCCACCACTTGCAGCGACTCGACGCTAAATTCTTGTAACGAAATAATGCCGTTTTCCGCTTGCCCTGCCCGCCCAGGCTCAATCTTGAGGGTGGCTTCTTCGGTTTCGGGCTTATTGAATGGCTCTTGCACCAGCGGTTTCAAGTTTTTCAAAAAGGCGACTTCTTCAATCGGATCTAGCCCAAACAGCACTGCCGCACCATATTTAAAGAGCACCACACAGCCGTCATTCCCAGCGGCGATCGCCAGCGGCTGTCGTCCCAGCGGCGTCGTTGCCTCCAAAGTGCGGAGGTCGAGACGCTCGCCCAAAAAAATTGCGCGACCCTGAACAGCGCCTTTATCGAGAAACAGTAGTTTTTGCATAGGGTGAATCTTAGTAGGCTTGCGGGTTTAAAACAGCGCAAGTCGCTACGCCCCTTCCTGCTGTCGCGTGATTAAAAACCAGAAAAGGCTTGGTGCAAAGAGTTGATTCTTTGAGGTGGAGAGGATTGGAAGGCTAAACATGCCCGGCAAACCTGGATCGCAATGCTAAACCCAAAGCTAAAAAATAGAGAGTGCTAAAACCTGAAGCATCCACCGCCGTATATGACCTGGCACTTAGCGGCATGGCTCAGCCAGAACATTGAGCAGCCAAAGCCTTTGACAAGCGAGAGCGTCTTGGTGTCTTAGCGTTAAAACTTTATATTAGACGATTTAGACAGGGGCTGTCTGGCGAGAGGCGCGACGTAGAAGAGTTTTCCAAAATTGAGTGCAACGGATGAAACGGGGTTCGTTATATTTAGCTGTAAGGTCAGAAATTGGTATCATGCAGTCTTTTCAGGCTGCGGGCAGAGCGATCGCCCCGCAAAATCATGCGCCATTCATGCGCCATTTTTGTAGGGTGGGTGAGGTGCTCCTTTCCTTGCCCGGTCTATTTGTTTGGGTGCGAGCTGCACCGTTAATCTTTGGAGGCGTGTTTCTATGCTGGGTTCTGGTAAACCATCCCGCTCTTCCCGTCGCCGTATGAAGCGGCGTCCAGCTCAGAGCGGAACCCAGCCCTCTGGTTTAGTGCCTCCAGCAGCAGGCGGCCGTTCCGCTAACTATAGTGGGCCGCAGAGGAATGGACAACAGCGTAGCCAATCGCCAGCCCCGTCCTCTGGTGCCAGCCGATCGGACAGATCTGGCAGTTCTCTGGCGCGATCGCCCCGTCAAGTGTCGCCTCGGGCATCCTATTCGGCCCAGCCGCCGCTGAACCTGCGCAATGTATTGGAAAGTTCCGAGCGATCGCCTGCATCTGGCAAGGGGCGCAGACAACCGACCCGGCCCACTGCGCCAGCACTGGCCGTGATTCACCCCTCTTCTCGCGGCCCTGCCTCCTTAGGCAATGCTGGTTCAAACAGCCGAGCCGAGCGGCCGGTGTCTCTGGTGGCTCACCCTGTCAGGCGATCGCGTTCGACCCCGCGCCGACGCGGGCGATCGCATCCTGCCCCACCAGCATCGCCGCTCCTCTATGCCACCCGTCTGATGATTCTGGGGGTAGGGATTGGGGCCCTGGTGGGCACCAGTCTTTCCATCTGGAATCCGACCCTGCGGGCGCAAGAGGCGGCCTCGACAGCGAGCCTAGCGGCGACGGCCATTGCCACGCCCAGCCCTTCGCCGACACCGAGTTTCCGGCGCGATATTACGCCTGCCGATCCCGCCTCGGCAGTGGTAAAGCTGCGTCTGGGGCAGGCGATCGCCCCCCTGACAACCACGCTGCAATCGCTGGTCGCCCAGAGTGGTCTGGTGTCGGGCGTGTTTGTGGTGGATCTCGACACTGGTGATTATGTTGATCTCAACGGGAGTCTCGCCTTTCCTGCTGCCAGCACGATCAAAACGCCAATCCTGGTGGCATTTCTGCAAGATGTCGATCGACAGCGGGTGCGGCTAGATGAGTCCCTCACGCTACAGGCGGGCGATTTGACAGGCGGTTCAGGTGAAATCCAGTTTATGGAGTTGGGCAGTCAGTTCAGCGCCCTCGACATCGCAACCAAAATGATCACGATTAGTGACAACACAGCTACCAATATGGTGATCCACAAGCTCGGTGGGCTGGCAGCGCTCAACGGCCGCTTTCGCGACTGGGGCATGAGCCACACCGTGTTGAATAATCTCCTGGCAGATTTGGAGGGCACAAACACCACGAGCGCTCGCGATTTGTCGCTACTGCTCACCGCAGTCAGCCAGGGAGATTTGCTGTCGCTGCGATCGCGCGATCGCCTGATCGACATTATGCGTTCCACCGTCAACAACAATCTTTTGGCGGCCACCCTCGGCCCCGATGCCAAAATTGCTCACAAAACTGGCAACATTGATAGTCTTTCGGCAGACACCG
>RFIF01000092.1 GCA_003695655.1 Cyanobacteria bacterium J069 | reverse complement strand
GGCGACTGGGCAAATGCCGGAACCGACAGTGTTTCCGCTGGCGGCGGATGTGGTGCTGCAAGCGGGCGATCTGGAATTTGCCGCTCAGCCTGAATCGGCCCTGCCGCCGCTGTCGCTGCAACAGCCTACGCCGCTAGAGCAGCTTACAGAGCATGTGATGCAGCAAATCGAAACAGCGGTTCCCGAAGTGCATCTGCTGCTGGAGGGTACGGCCGTAGACCTGTGGAGCGACGCCGACCCCGAGCCTCATCCCGCCACGCTTCAGGTGTTGGTGGATTTTGATTTTGTTCCCGATATCTGGATTGCAGGGATCAGGGGTTAGGTGCCAGGTTTCAGGGGTTAGGGGTCAGGACTGCAAACCTGCGGCTAGCTCCTGATCCCTGAACCTGATCCCTGATCCCTCAACCCTGAACCCTGACCGCTAACTTGCACTTTTATGCAATTGTTTTTTCCCGTGAGCGCAATGAAATTTGCGGGAAAGGCGAGTGTAATGGCGGGGCGATCGCCCTATTGTACTGATAACAGCTTCAGGCAAACGCCCACACCCAAGCGGCAACAGCCTCGGAGCAGCATACTGCATAACCTTACTTACTTGCTAAATACTCTTTTTTGGAACTTACTTAGTTACTCAAAAATAGCTGCGGGATACCGCTATAGTTTCTGTTCTGGCTTCTCAAATGGAACTTAGCTGAGTATAGAAATCGCACAGAACTTCGCATAAAAGTTTTGCTGTCTAACTTAGAGAATCTCACAACTCGCGTATTCTTTCGATCGCCTTCTGATCACGCTCCGACCATTGCACTGAACTACCTGATTCCCCTACGGAGGTCATGTCTTATGGTTCGCTCCTTCACACGTCCCCAACCCGCCCGTATTGCCCGCTTCGCTGCTTCCAGCCTGCTGCTGCTGCAAACGGCGATCGCCACCACGCTCGTCAGTGAATTTGCCCTAACCACGCCCGGAACCTTGCTCACCCAATCGGCAGCCGCCCAATCTCGCCCCCCTAGCCTCCAGGAAGCAGAAGCAGCCGTGGTGCATATCCGCACTGATCGAGGCAGCGGTAGCGGTGTGATTATTGACTCCAATGGACTGGTTGTCACCAATGCCCATGTGATTGCTGGTGCCCGTCAGATTGTCGTAACTGTTCAGGGACGCCAGGTGACTGCCGAAGTGCTTTCGACAGGACATTCAGACTGCCTGGATCTGGCGCTGTTGCGGTTGCCGAATCAGCGCAATTTGCCTTCTTTGCAATTGGCAGATGCGCGCTCTATTGAAAAGTCGCAGCCGGTGCGTGGCATTGGCTATCCCCCAGGTAGCAGCCCCAATTCTCCTTCAGTAGTACAGGGGACAATCAGCAATATTGACCTGCCTCGAGGGCGAATCTTGTTTGATGCAGCTATGAACCCTGGCAATTCTGGCGGTGCGGTGGTGGATAGCCAGTTCCGAGTAGTGGGAATTCATAAAGGCTCAATTAGCGGCACTGAAGGCATTAAGGTTGCGGTGTCTGTGGAGCAGGTGCGGCTGTTTGTGGAAGCCTATCGGCAGGGGCTGAGCTTTCCACTGGGGCAATTTGTGATTCCGGCGGTGGCGTCGTCCAGTCAGCCGATGAGCCAGTCCTTCTCGCTGACTCGCGGCAATGTACAGGGTAATTTGCAGCCACAAGATAGTCGCTTCTGTGCCGACGGCAGCCCCACCGATATCTATACCTTTGACGCGGAGGCGGGGCAGTCGGTGATGCTGAAGATGGCAAGCCGCCAGACGGGATCGCGGCTGGTGTTGATTGGGCCAGACGGTAGAACGATCGCCTTTGATCGCAGTCAGGGGGGAAATCGAGAGGCGGTGTTGCTGCGCAAGCTGACCCAGAGCGGGCAGTATACCGTGCTGGCGATCGCCGGGGGGGAAGCCCAGGCGGGGCAATATGACCTGCAAATTTCGCAGCCAATTCTGGTAGAGCAAGGAATGCTGGATGCCAGCACTGCGCCATGTTTTGATGATGGCTCGCTGTGCCGTTCCTACAGCTTCCAGGGACGCGCTGGGCAAACCGTAACGCTGCTGGTGAACTCGGCTTTCAATCCTTACTTGATCGTGCGTGACCCCAACGGCGATCGCGTGGTGGAAGGTAAGACAGAACGACGTGATGGGGTGCGGTTTGAGCTGCCTGCCGACGGCTGGTATCGGCTGGTTGTGGGCGGTGTAGAACCGGGCGATCGCGGCGAGTTCACTATCTCCATCCTGGATACGCGGGACTTACCTAACACAAACCAAGTGTCGCAGCGATAGTTGAACTGCATCAATCTAAAGCATCTGCGGCGGGAAGTTTGGCGCTCAGTCCAGCACTCCGTCGCAGATGCATTTAAGATTGAAGCTAGGAGCAACGAGCAAAACGCACTGCGATGACTCAAGCACAGCCACAGCCTGCAAATCCAGTCCTGACGCCAGCCAGGATTACGCTGGAGCAGTATCATCACATGGTGAATGCTGGGATTTGGGATGACCGCCGGGTTGAACTGTTAGACGGAGTGATCGTAGAAATGTCGCCAGAGGGGATTCCTCATGCCAGTAAGCGCACAAAGGCGCAAAACTATCTCATCAAACTGCTGGAAGATCGAGCGATATTGCGGGTTGGCGCTCCCATTACGCTGCCAAATGGCTCTGAGCCAGAACCCGATTTAGCGATTGTGCAACCTCTTGATGACGAGTACGATCGCCATCATCCTTATCCAGAAAACATTTTTTGGATCATCGAATACTCAAACACCAGCCTGGAAAAGGATCTGGGTGTAAAAGCCAAGATCTATGCTGCTGCGAAGATTGCAGAGTATTGGGTGGTTGACCTGCTGCGTAACGTTCTGATTATGTTCCGCGATCCGGTCGATGGGACGTACCAATTTCGAGAAGAATTCGCGACCGGAAGTGTGACTCCACTGATGTTTCCTGACGTGGCGATCGCCATTCCTCGTCTGGTGCATTAGAACAGTTCATCCCCGTTCCTAAAACGGGAAATAGCGCAGCGACAGATACAAGCCGTTGTCTTGCAGCGAATCGCCCTGCGACTGAGCATCGATCAGCGGCAGCCCATAGTCTAGCCCCAGCACCAGATTGGGCAACGCTTCCCAGCGCAGGCCCACGCCCACGCCCAGCAGAAAATCATCTTCTGGATTATCCAAATCCACATTCCACGCATGACCTGCATCCAAAAACGAAATCAGCGTTAGCCGATCGGAGTTGCGCAGCAGGGGAAACCGGGCTTCGAGGGAACCCCAGATGGCGTTGTCGGCAACGACCTGGTTTTGGGCGTAGCCGCGCACCGTATCGAAGCCGCCTAGTCCAATTCGCTCTAGCGACAGCAGCGAGTCGGGTGTGAGCTGGGCATTCACCCGTGCCAAAAAGATCGATCGCCCCGAAAAGCGCCGCACCCACTGAAACTGGCCCAGCCATTTGACAAACAATCCGTCGGTGCCGCTGTCGTTCACGGTCGCATCAAAGGCATCCAGCCCGACGCTGAATTCCGACCGAGCGGCTAATACGCTGAGGCGATCGCGCTCCACCCAGTCTTGAAAAAAGCGGAGTGCCGTCACTCTGGATTCGCCATTTTCGGCCCCGCGTGAAAAGCTGAAGGGGCGATCGCCCAAAATAAACGTCTGGCTGCGGCGCAAATCCAGCCCCACGCCCAGCGCAAATTCCTGCGTGACGCTGCGCGAGAGCGGCTGGCGAAACTGGAGCGACCAGGTTTCGGCATCGCTGCGGATGTCTAAATCTTCGACGGCATCTTCGATGATGCGGCTGTCGTTGGTGTTGTAGCTGAGGGTGAGCGTGCCGTCGCGGGGATTGACCGGAACGCTGACGCCGATGTTGTAAAGGTTCAGCCCGTCGGTGCGGCCGTAGCCCGCGAAGAGGCGATCGCCCACACCCAGCAAATTGCTATAGCTGGCGGACACGCTGAACTGAGCCGAGCCAATGCTAGACGGCTGGTAGTTGTCGGTGCCGATGCTGGCAGTGAGCGGCGATGCTTCACGTAAATTCACTGCCAGCAGACTGCGACCCGGAAGGCTGCCCGCTGTCAGTTCAGCATCCACTGATTCAATCTGCGGATCAACTTGCAGCAATTGCAGCGCCCGCTCCAGATCGTCCTGGTTTAACGGTTTTTGTCCAGCCAGACGAAGGCGCGATCGCACGTAGCCTTCATTCAATCGCTGCAAGCCCGTGATCTGGATCTCGTCTTCCAATTCCCCTTCTACAACCTGAATTTCCACCACGCCGCTGCGTAAGTCCTGGTTATTTGGCAGGAACGCGCCCGACGTGATGTAGCCCCGCTCCACGTATAGCTGCGTGATTGCGCTGCGTAACGCGATCAGTTCTTCAAACGTCACGTCCCGATTCACGCAACACTGAACGGCGGCGGCAATCTCGTCGTGCAAGATCGAGTTCCCTTCTACGTTAATCTCATCCACCCGAAAGCGCACCAGCGGCACCTCTGGCGCGGCAGGTGGCTCTACCGAGGGTGACTCTAGCAGGGGCGGCGGCGGCTCAGCGGGAACATCGACGGGCAGCGGCACTTCGCTGGGTGGGCGCGGCGTGATCTGATCGATCTTTTCGGGCAAGTTGACCCTGCCGGGAAACGGAACCGACTGAGCGATCGCCCGCTGCACCTCCGGAGCAAGCGCTGCCATTAGCCCCAGCTCTGCGATCGCCCACAGTATCAGCGCCCCGCCTACACCCCGTCCGATCCACGTCACCTGATTCATTCCCCGCACTCTCGACTCAACACCAGTCGTCCATCCGCCAACTCATATACGCCCTGCGGCTCCACCACGGGGTCGCCTGGACGCCAGGACTGCGGCTCTGTCGTCTCTGGCAGCGGCTGCACGTCGCCTGTGGGGAAGGGCGATAGCGAGGCATCGCCGGGAGCATAGGGCAGCCCACCCGAACCCGTCACGACAAACCGACCCGACTGGCGATCGCGCACCACACAGCTATTTGCCAACAGCCGATTCTCATTCACTGACGCATCCGTTAGCGGCGTCAGGCTGTTTTGGATGCTGCTGGTGTCGGGCGTATTGATCCTACCCGATGCCGCCTGTCCTGAGGCGTTCAAATCGACTTGATCATTACCGTCAAAATTATCCGCACTGCCCGGTGGATTGGTTTCACTAAAAAAGGGCGATAGGGTAATGTCGCCGCCGCGCCCCTCCGCCGCTCGGCTGATGATGTCGCTGTCGTCGAAGGCGACGACGCCTGCGCCGCCGATGGTGATATTGCCGCCGTCGAGTTTGCTATTGGTCGTGATGTCGCTGTCGTTTTCTAGAAACGTGAGGCTGGAAGCGGCGCGATCGCCCGTATTAATCTCAATGTTGCCGCCGGAGGAGCGGGGTGCACGGGTGGTGATGTCACTGTCAGACATCTGGAGGCGATCGCGTGTGTTGATGCGAACATTTCCTGCCGTACCGCGGCCGGTGCTGCCTGCGGTAATGGCGGCGCGTTCGGTTAGAAACAGGCTGCCAGTGTTCAGCGTGATGTTCCCGCCTGCATCCCGTCGGCTTTCGGCGGTGATGTTGCTGTTGCTGAGTGAAGTGCGATCGCCTACGTTCAGCGTGATGCTTCCTGCCGTGCGTCCTCCAGTATTTTCGGCGGTAATTGCTGCATTATCATCCAGGTTCAAGCTGCCTGTGCGAAGCGTGATGCTGCCGCCTGCGGCAAGTCGTCCGGCTGCCGTGATGTTTGCGTTGCTCAACTGCGTACGGCCGCGAATCGCGATGTTGATATCGCCCGCATCTCCTCGCCCTTCGGTTTGGGCAGAAATGGTAGCGCGATCGCGTAGCTGCAAACTGCCACCGCGTACGGTAATGCTGCCGCCGCGCCCTCTGGAGTTGGGCTGGGTGTCGGCAAACAAGCCGCTCTGTCCATCGCCCGCGTTGGCGACAGCGGTGCCAAATTTTTCGCGGCGATCGCCCACCGTCGGATCACTGCCCGAAAACGTGATCTCGCCACCGTCGAGCGTAATGCTGCCCGCCCGCCCCCGCCGCAATGCGCTGGCGATCACCTGCCCGCCGCCCGTCGCCTCAAACT